>JAZFSU010000334.1:0-5721 GCA_036446335.1 Dehalococcoidia bacterium
CTGGAGCAGGCTCTGTCCGAGGCGGAGAAGAACACGCTGGCGTACAAGGAGATGTACGAGCAGGATGCTGCAGACACGCCGGCGCAGGGTGACACACCGGCGGAGACAGTGACCAGCTCAACGCCACTGGAGACGTCGGAGCTGGAAACTGCCCCGGTGGCGGGGTCAAAGAAATAAGCTGTTCAAGTTCTTATCGGCCTGGATGGTAAGGAATCAGGTGCGATTGGGAATGAATGACTGCATGAGGAGGGGCATTCGACACATCTGAACGAGCAGATTGAAAGCCCATGGAGTGAACCAGCAAGGAGCGCCTCCGCACGGAGGCGCTCCTATTCAATCGGGGATATGGGATTCGAAATGTGGCTGGGCGGTGCCGGGCGCAGGGGTGTGGGAGGCTGAATGGAATTCCGAAGCGATCGTTTCGAGATAGTAGTCGAGCCGTTCCTGCAATGTGGACGAGAGGCTGTCACCCGGAGCAATCGTTTCCGGCTGAATCCCGAAGATGACGACTTCGTCGGGGTGTTCTCCCAGGTCGCGCGACAGTCTGAGCGCGGTGAGCAGGTCGCCTTCGTGCAGCGAGAGATGCGGCAGGGACTTGGTTGATTCTACTTCACTGGGGGTAAACCGGCGGATTGTGCCTGCGGGCTCGCTCATGCGGGCGCAGTCTATGATGATGGCCTTTCGCCTTCCGGCGATCGAGTGGACGACGCTCATCACGGAGGAGCCGGCCTCGACCATGTCTATGTGATCATGTCGTCCCGATTCGGACATCAACAGGCAGAGAACGTGAATTCCAATGCCTTCGTCGGTCATCAGTGTATTGCCAAGGCCAACGACTACAATGTCATTGAGTTGCTGCATGTGGTTCGCCCAACTCAGCGATTCAGGGGATGAAGCATCCGCTCCAACTCACCCATGATTGTTGGACAGGCTCCTAGACGAATGCGACGTCCAGGTAGTGGGTGGAGCAGGACACGCATGGGTCGTATGCTCTCACCAGCATCTCCAGCATAAGGCGGATCTCATCCTGCTCTCGATCGATGATCTGCGGGACCAGTGCCTCGAGGTCCTTCTGGATATTGGCGTGGTTCTGGTTCGTGGGGATACAGACGTTGGCCGACGTGCATCTGCCGTCATCGTCGAATGCATATCTGTGGAACAAGATGCCGCGCGGCGCTTCGACCGCTCCGACGCCCATGCCCGCCCGCGGCTCGACGTGTGGAACCTCAGGCTTGATTCCTGCTGTGAGGAGCTCGTCTATCAGCTGCAGCGCTCGCTCGACGACATGTACGCTCTCAATGATCTGGGCCACGCTGTTCATGTAGGGATTGCAGCATCCCTTCTCCAACCCGAACGCCTTCGCCGTCTTCGTGGCGAGCGGCAGGAGATTGTCAGCGTTCAGGTTATACCTGGCGAGGGATCCGACGGCGTATGAGTCCCTGTGCCACTTCGCCCACTTCGCCGTGGATTGCGGCGTAACGTATTCGTTGGCAACCGACTCAAACTCATGGACATCAACCGGATCGGCGACATCGGTGCTTCCGATGTCGCCATCGTAGAATGGGTACTTGCCTGGTTGAACTAGAGCGACATACTCCGTATCCCTTTCGAACGCAGGGAGGTTTCCCGCCAGACTCAGCACCAGGTCCGCGAGGACCTCCAGTTTCGGAACGGTCTCCTCCAGCGAGTTCTTCAACTCCCTCAGCTCGTGCTCTGTGGGAAGCTTCCCGAACCCGCCGATCCTGAGGCTCACCGGGTGAGTCATCCGGCCTCCGATGAGCTCCATCCACTGGTTGCCGACCCGGTGTATCGCGATTATAGTCTTGACCGCATCGGGGTGGGAGGAGGCCAGGGGCACGACAGACTTCACTCCGAGGAGGTCGGGGGCCACGAGATAGCCAACGTGCAGGCTGTGGCTCTCCAATTGCTCCGCGTAGTGCCCCAGGATGCGAAGCTTGTTGGTCTGGTCGGATACAACAACTCCCATTGCATCTTCGACAGCCTTGATGGCCGCCAACGAGTGCGACATGGAGCATATGCCGCAGATGCGACATACGATCGGCTGTATCTCGTCCCACAACCGGCCGCGGAGCATGGCCTCGAAGAAACGTGGCGCTTCGGGCACCTGCCACTCCAGTTTCTCTATGGTGCCGTCGCTGGCCTTGAGGACGATATTGCCGTGCCCTTCAATTCTCGTAACGTGGTGAACGTTAATGTCTATGGTCTTGCTCATAGCGTTCGCTCCTGCTTGCTGCCGAACAGCATCATCCGGCCCCTCAGATCGTCTATGGTCTTGTTGTATTGCACCATGATGTCTCTTGCTGCCTCTGCATTTGGTTTGCCCACGTACCCCCGGCAGCCGTAGCACCAGAAGCCGGCGGATGGGCACTTGGCCTCGCACCCCGCTCTGGTTATGGGGCCGAGGCAGATCTCATCAAACTCGAATCGACACGGATTGCCTCTCATCTTACATTCGACGCAAACGGGGTATCTTGGGATGATTGGCGTCTTATCCATGAGCAGGCAGCGCACGATGTAGGCGAACTCCTTGTTGTTGATGGGACAGCCGTGCACTTTGTAGTCTACCTTGACCACCTCGTCCAGTGCTTTCGTCGGCGCCGTGTCGAGATGAGGCATGTGCGCTGAATCGCCATATACCGTACGTTTCACGTCGTTGATGTCGAATCTGTTCTTTAGTTTGTTTACTCCGCCGGTCGTGGCGCAGGCACCCAGTGCTATCAGCGTCTTGGTTCTGGCGCGGATTTCCTTCAGACGCTCCTCGTCTGGAAGACGGGTTATCGAGCCCTCGATAATCGCGATGTCGTACTCATCGGCGTGATCGGACATCGCCTCGCGCCATTCGACGGGGTTGATAACGGATATGAGATCAAGTAGTTCCTCCTCCAAATTGACAATCTGAAGCTGGCAGCCTTCACAACAGGTGAAATCGAAGATGGCTACTCTCGGCTTGCTCATTGGATGGCCTCCTGTACCTCTGACACATCCGAGAATCGGAACACCGGACCCTCCTGGCATACGTAGAGGTGATCGATCTGGCAGTGGCCGCACTTGCCGACACCACACTTCATGTTGCGCTCCAGCGAAACGAAGATGTTCTTCTCGATTATCCCCATCTTATGCAGTGACATGACCGCGAACTTGTACATCACGGGCGGACCGCAGACAATTGCTACGGTCTTACTGGGATCCACCTTCATGTCTGTCATCAGCGTTGTGATGACGCCCACTCGCCCTGTCCACTCCTCATCCCCCCGGTCGACGGTTTCCACGTAAGTCACACTCTCCTTCGACGTCCACTCCTCGACTTCGGCCACAAAGACCCGATCTGCAGGGCTTTTCGCGCCAAAGAGAATCGTCACATTGCCGTAGTCCTCGCGATGATGGAGAACGTAGTTGATGGCAGAACGGACGGGCACCAGGCCCAAACCACCGCATACGAAAACGATGTCCTTCCCCTTCATTTCACCATCGACCGGGAAGTGGGTTCCGAAAGGACCGCGAATGCCCACCTTGTCACCATGCTTCAGGTTGTGCATGGCGTGTGTGACGCTTCCTGCGGCTCGTACCACCATCTGGAAGGAGCCGTTCTGAGTTGGCGAAGACGAAATGGAGATGGGGGCTTCGCCGATCCCGAAAACGGAAACCTCGGCGAACTGCCCTGGCATGTGCCCCAGTTCTCCACCGGAATCCAGCTTGAACTCGAGAAAGCGCTCCAGCGCTGTCATCGGTTCCGATCTCACGACTGTTGCCATCTCGGGCCGGTAGATGTCGTTCTGAGGTCCGTGCGTATTGACCATCAGTTGCCCTCCGTGAGCCGGTTGAAGACTTCGACAGGATTCGCGATATTCGGCACGCAGGCAGTGATGCACCGGCCGCATCCCACGCAGGCAATCTGACCGGCGATCTTCGCCGGCACGTACCTGCCTTTTCTGTAGTAGCGGTGACGATACCGGGCAGTGGCGCCTTTGCGGAAGTTCAAGTTGCCGGCCACGATGGCAAATCCAGAAAGCATGCATCCGTCCCAGGTACGGACACGTTCCCCGCTTGAGAGATCCCAGTTCACGTCATCCCGAACGTCAAAGCAGTAGCACGTGGGACATACGAGATTGCACGAACCGCAAGAAAAGCATAGCCTGGCCTTTTCTTCCCAGATGGGGTGGTCATACGCGTGTTCCAGTAGATCTGGCCACCTTGACGGGTCCGCCTTCAGCTCGTGCTTTCGCAGTCGCTGCCTGTTATGCTCCCAGACGAGTTTGCGCTGCTCCAGCCAGCTCTCACTCGCATCTGGCGCATCGGCAAGGGCCGGCATCAGGGCCTCGCCTTTCCCGGTCTTTGCGTCTACGATATAGTCATCGCCGATCTTTGTGAGCAGGACATCATAGCCATCTTCGAGATAAGACGTCCCCATGCAGCCGGCGAAGACGTTCGGCGAAACGGCCTGAACGTCCGCAACTACTATGGTGGCGTGGCGCCTCCGTGTCATGTAGTGAATATCGCTGCTCGTCTGCGAGAAAATCTGATCCAACTGCACGATCGCTGTCATGTCGTAGGGATGCACGCCAAGAAGCACGAACGGCTCCGAATCGATCACGCTCTCGTAACCGACTCCGGTGTTGAACGTCAAGACTGTCTCCCGCGGCGGCTGGAAGAAGGACTTCGGGGGCAGGATGGAGACATCATAGTCGAGCCGCAGTTCCGCTGCCTTTGACAGAGGGCCGAAGGCGAAGCGGTCACTCTTTGCCTGGATGCCGACGACCTTCTGTTTCTGGATGAGGCCGTCGACCCATGCGTTCAGTGTCTCCACGTCGATCTTCTTAATACTCATATCTCGATCTCCGCATCATTTGCATCATCGACTACGAGCCGGCTGTAGATGCGATCCATCTCACGAACGATATCGCGACGGCTGATTATCCCAACGACTTTGCCCCCCTCGACGACCGGAACCCGGCGGATCCGATGAGCGGCGAAGTAGTTTGCTATCTCCACGACCAGGGCGTCCGGGGCATAGGTCTCCACCTTCTTGGTCATGACCTCTTCCGCCGTCGTGTCGGCCGCATGGCCGCTGAGCGCGAAGTTTACAACGTCGTGCTCCGTGATTATCCCCACCAGGTTGTCGTCATCATCGACGATGGGCAGCCCGCTGATGTGCCAGCGCAGCAGGAGTTTGATCACGTCAGTGATGAGCACGCCTTGCTTGGCCGTGATCACGGTGGAAGTCATGATGTCCCTTGCTGTCCTCTTCATCGCCCTACCGTTCCCTTCCTGCAGAGTGGATAGCGCTGAGCGGACCGCGCGCTTCCCTGCATTCCAAGTCTACCTGTCGCTGGGCTTCGGATGGCGCCACTCCTGGGGTTTCCACAATGACCTCCCCCAGCTGTGCCGTGCTCGTCGCCCGTCGCCATTGGCGCTGATCATACAACGGTGACGCTCGATTTGGCAAGCCATTTTTCGGTTGCTTCCGGGCAGCCGATTGTGAACGGTTTCACTACCGGGTACATTATATAGGGTATTTCCGGGTACATTGTATAGGATACTATAGGGTACATTGTATGGGGTATTACCGGCTGTGTCCATAGGACATTTGTCCTGGTTTGGCAACAGGCGCGATGGCTGACCGGCACAGAGATGGGGTAGTGGCGGGTGTGAGACCCGCCCCTAAGATTGTTTGTAGGTTTACGCAATAGCAAATAAGAGAAC
>JAZFSU010000335.1:0-3480 GCA_036446335.1 Dehalococcoidia bacterium
TTCGGTTCTTCGCGCGTTCCGCCGTTATCTCCAGCTCCATCTGCGCGCCGCCCACCATCTGAGCGCACTGCAAAGCTGCAGCCTTCCTCAATATGCTTCTAGCCATCGGCAATGCCTCGCCCTCGCTCCCCAACACATCGGTCGATGAAACAGGCGTGCCGTCGAACTCGACCTCAAACAGCCTGTCCGCGCCGATCGTGGTCAACGCTGTCAGCTTCACTCCGCCGGCATTTCTGTCGACGACGAGCACCGACAGACCATCATCATCGCCCGGTTTGCCCGCAGTCCTGCATACAACCAGAAGGTAGCCTGCAAGCTGAGCATAAGGCACGAAAAGCTTGGTGCCGCTAACTGCAAACCCACCGTCCCGCGACAACGCCGTCGCCGCAACAAACCTCGGATCGTGACCAACTTCGGCCTCCGAGGAAGCCAAAGTCAACATCAAATCGCCGCTCGCTACTCTCGGCAGCAATGCCTTCTTCTGCTCCTCCGAGCCCCATTCAAGAATCGGCAGCGCTCCCAAAGCTACTGTGCTGAACATAGGCCCAGGAGCAGCCGCGCGTCCGAACTCCTCAAAGAGTACCGCCAGATCAACCAGGCTGAACCCGGCGCCCCCATACTCCTCGGGGATAGCCAGCCCCATCCAGCCGAGGTCCGCCATCTTCCTCCACAATCCCGGAGAATAGCCCTCCTCGCTGGCCTCTATCTCCTTGACCACTGACTTGGGGCACTCAGCGGCGAGGAAATCTCTCGCAGACTTCCTCAAAAGCTCCTGTTCTTCACTGAGTGAGAAGTCCATGCCTAGCCCACCTTTCTGAACTTGGGAAGAGTCAGCCCTTCGGCCACGTCATCGAACACCACTTCCACGGGCATGCCTATCGAGATCTCTTCCGCCTTCGTGTCAACCATGTTGCTGACCAGCCGCACTCCTTCGTCCAACTCCACGAGCACAACCGAATACGGCGCCGTGAACCCCGGGTGCGGCGACTCACGATACGTCACCCAGCTACCGATAGTGCCTTTCCCTTTCGAAGCAGCCCATTCCTTCTCAAGCGAACGACACTTGGGGCATGTCGGCCTCGGCGGATGAGCCCAGGTACCGCATTCCTTGCACCTCTGGAAGACCAGCTTGTGTTCCCTGGCTGCCTCCCAGAAACCCACATTCTCCCAAATCGGGGGAGGCACCGGTATTGAATGCTCGGAGCTATACTGCACGCTCATCTGCTCCCTCCAAGAATGAGACCACTCGCCGGCCCACCTGCGCCGGTGGCAACCAAAGCCAGCTTCGCGTCCTTTACCTGCGCCGTTGACGTACCCCTTATCTGCCGCACCGCCTCTGCGACGTGGTTCATGCCGTAGATGAATCCTTCTCCAAGGGAACCGCCGGATGTGTTCAAAGGCAACTCGCCACCCACCCTGATCCGGTCTCCCCCTTCACAGAATGAAGCGCCCTTGCCTCTGCCGCAGAACCCCAACTCCTCGAGTTGCATTGGAACCAGCGGTGCATACGAATCGTCAAGCTGGGCAACACTTATGTCTTTGGGGCCAACGCCTGCCATCGCGAAAAGCCTCTCGCCCATGCGGCCGATTTCGGGCAATCCTCCGACCTCTGGCCCGTAGAAGCCGTTCTTTTCCTCCGTTTCGGCCAGTATGGTCTGGACGCCACCGAGGATATAGGCGGGCTGCTGCTTCAGCCTCTCTGCCTTTTCCGCCGTCGTCACAATCATTGCGACACAGCTGTCCGCCGCCTGATAGCAATCGAGAACCCGGATCGGGTCAACGAGTACTTTCGACTGGAGATACTCCTCCATGGTCGCCGGCCTTTCATAGAGGAGGCCGTTGGGATTCCTTGCTCCGTGTTCTCTGCACACGGTAGTCACCCACCCGAACAGGTCACTGTCGACGCCGTGCCCATGCATGTACCTGCGCACAGTCATCGCAACCCGTCCTGCCTCCGACGTCAGTCCGAACGGGGCATGATACGTCCACTGCAAAAGATCTCCCGTAGCCAGCTGAGCCATGTTGCGCGAACTTGTCCCCATGCGACTCCCGGAGGCTCCGTTTTCCGCTCTGTAGACCACAACGTAGTTGGCCATGCCAGTCGCCACGCCTATGGCAGCGCGTTGCACCATTCCACAGGCCGATCCATCCCACCGGCATTCGCCGAAGTAGGTCAGGTTGCCCATGCCCATCGCGCTGGTGATTGCGTGCTCATCCGTACCATCATCCGCATGCTTCACGATGCCGTCTATGTCGGGCGGCACCAATCCAACCTCGTCCAGCGCCGCCTTTATGCAATCGCACGTCATCCTCAACTCAGTCCGACCCGAATCCTTCGAGAAGTCGCTGACTCCCATGCCGACTATTGCTGACTTCTTGGCGATACTACGCATTGCGGAAATCTCTCCTCGCCTACACCAGTCTCTTCTTGAACTTGGGCAGCGTCAGGTCGTCCGCGATATCATCAAAGACAACCTCCACCGGCATTCCGATGTAGATGTCATCCGGCTTCACGTCATACATGTTGCTGACTATGCGTACGCCCTCCACCATCTGCACCACCACGACCGCATAGGGAACCTTGATCCCCGGGTATGCGGCCTTCGCATACACAAAGTTGACCTTGGCATAAACCTCCCCTACGCCTTCCGAAGGCGCCCACTCCTTCTCCGTCGAAAGGCACCTTGGGCACATCGGCCGGGGCCGGTGAACGAGCAGCCCGCAGTCTTTGCACTTCTGGAAGACCAGCTTGTGCTCCTTAACGCCATTCCAGAAACCCTCGTTGTCAAGATCGACCTTTGGACGCAGGAGCGGGATCCCTGGAATGTATTCCATTACCATCCCTCATCTCCTCAAGAGCACAGCGCTGGTCGGAACCCCAAGTCCGCCCGTAACGAGACTAAGCTCGACATCATTCACCTGCGCCGTGGAAGTCCCTCTAATCTGTCTCACAGCCTCCGCAATGAGGTTCATTCCGTGAAGATACGCCTCCGAAAGATGACCACCGGACGTATTGCATGGAATCTCCCCACCCAGCCTGATACGATCGCCCCCATCACAAAAAGCCACACCCTCGCCCACTCCACAGAACCCGTACTCCTCAAGCTGCATGGGAATCAACGGCGTGAAAGCGTCATAGAACTGCGCCACATCAATATCACTGGCAGTAACCCCCGTCAGTCTCCAAAGCTCCTGGCCTGCGTACCAGGATTCCGGCAGCCCCGAAATCCTTGGACGGTAGTAGCTGGTCATCATCTCCCCGCCCGTAGCTATGCCTTGCGTGGCACCCATAATATATGCGGGCCGTTGCTTCAAATCCTTGGCTCTCTGTGCTGTTGTCACCACTATGGCGACAGCGCCATCAGTGTCAACACAACAGTCGTACAGCCGGAGAGGCTCCACGATCATCCTGACATCTAAATAGTCCTGAAGAGTAATAGGCCTCCCATATAGCATAGCCCTTGGGTTCATACACGCATG
>JAZFSU010000336.1:0-4758 GCA_036446335.1 Dehalococcoidia bacterium
GAGATCGAACAGCTCCGACGGCCCGGTCGCAGGCGCCGGCGCCTGCTCGGCAGCAGTGGCCACTTGCTGCCTCGATAGCTCCTGCTCTAGGGCATCCGTCAGCTCCTTGGCCAGACTTCGGATTCCTGAGTTCACTTCAGATACCTCTCCTTCTCCCCTTCGGTGGACGTTAGGGGCTTGCAACCTTGTCACTGACGTCACTTCGGGTAGCTTCTTGATTTCCTGAGCCGTTGGACGAGTTGGCGCCATTGCCCTGAAGGAAGGCGTGGCAGGCGGCTATTTCCAGCGTTACCAGCCCTCCGAGGCCAAGCTTTTTCTTCAGCGCGTCGCCCTTGGGTAAGGCGACGGTGCAAAGCGTTCCGTTCGTTAGAGTTATCTCAAGCCTTACGGTACGTCCCAGAAAAGAGTAATCGGTGATGGTCCCAACCAGCGTCGGTGTTTGTGGCTGTGGCTCTGATGGTCCGGACAGGGCGTTCACCAGAACGTCCTCCGGCCTCACCATGACGTTTAGCCTTGTGCCCTTCGGGAGGATGCTGTGATCTTTTTCCAGCACAGTCTGGAAGACGTTGGTGCGGCCGATAAATCGGGCGACGAACTCCGTCTGTGGGTTGTCGTATACGTCCGCGGGGGTCGAGATCTGTTCGAATCGGCCGTGGTTCATCACCACTACACGGTCGCCCAGTTCCAGCGCCTCCCGCTGGTCATGAGTGACCAGGAGGGTGGGGACTTTCAGCTCGCGTTGCAGCTTCTTCATATCGACACGCAGTTTTTGCCGGACTTTCGCATCGACCGCGCCGAACGGCTCGTCCAGCAGGAGCAGGCGTGGCTCC
Organism: Dehalococcoidia bacterium; assembly: GCA_036446335.1. Lineage (GTDB taxonomy): Bacteria > Chloroflexota > Dehalococcoidia > SZUA-161 > SZUA-161 > JAZFSU01. The sequence goes on from JAZFSU010000336.1 coordinate 831, forward strand.
GGCGCCAGGGCCCGGGCCAAGGCTACCCTCTGCTGCTGGCCGCCGGAAAGCTGGCGTGGCCGCCTGGCCTCCAAGCCCTCCAGCCCTACTAGAGAGATGAGATCGTCTACTCTCCTTCGCCGCTTTGCGGATGGGACCTTTCGGAGCTTCAGTCCGAACCCGATGTTCTCCGCCACGGTCATGTGCTTGAACAGGGCATACCCTTGGAACATGAAGCCGATGTTCCGGTCTTTGGGCGATAGGAGGTTGACGCGCTCACCGGCGATAAATATGTCGCCCGAAGTGGGGCTCTCAAGGCCGGAGATGACGCGCAGGACTGTAGACTTTCCGCAGCCACTTGGCCCGACCATCGTCAGAAACTCCTCCGGCCCAAGGTCAAGATCAACGTTCTCCACCGCCGTGAACCAGCCGTCCGGCCGGCGGGGATCCGGGAATCTCTTGGATAGATTGCGCAGCGTTATGGCCGATGTCATTGGGGCGCCCTCCCCAACGTGAGCTTGCCAGTCGCGAACTTCAGGCCGAAGAACAGGACGAACGAGATCAGCACAAGTACTACCGACATGGCTGACGCCGCCTCAATGTTGCCAGCATTGAATTCAGAGAAGATAAAGAGGGGAGCGGTCTGAGTGCGAAGCGCAAGATTTCCTGAAACCATGATCGTGGCGCCGAACTCTCCCAGGGAGCGGGCGAACGTGAAGATGGAACCGACGATGAGGGCGCTCTGGATAGCGGGAAACGTGACGTGCCGGAACACCCCAAAGCCACTGGCGCCAAGCATTTGCGCCGCCTCTTCTTCCCCTCGATCGGAGTCCTGCAAGACAGGGCCAACCGCCCTAACCACATAGGGAAAGGTCATGAACAGATGGGCAACTAAGATACCCGGAAAGGAGAACATTATCCTTATACCTGCATCTGATAAGGGGCCGCCTATTGTGCCGACAGGGCCGTACAGCAGGAGCAGGGTAAATCCGGTGACCGATGCCGGAATGGCTATTGGAAGGTCAACCAACGAATCGATAATGCTCTTCCCGCGGAAGTCGTATCTGGCGAGCACGTAGGCGACGAGCGTGCCCATGACCCCATTGATGGCGGTGGTGGCTGCGGCCAACGTCAAGGTGTAGCGCAGCGAGAAAACCGCCTCGGGCGATGAGACCGCTTCCCAGAACGCTGCCATACCGCCCTGGTAGGCTTGGGTGAAGATAGCGGTCAAGGGAAGGGCGATGAGTAATATGAGGAAGCCGATCCCTGACGTCATAAGGGCGTATCGGGCCATAGATCCGGTGGCCTCGGCTTGTTTCAATCTAAGCTCCCCTCGCTGTCGGGCATAGTCCTAGTCTCTTTGCGCTTCCCGCCACGCGCCCTCAATGACCTGGACGGAGGCTTCGTCCCAGCCACCCAGGTCATCAATGGTGAAGGACGAGGCTACCTCTTGAAAGTCTGCGGCGTGTCGCTGAAATACCGTCTGATCCACTACACGGAAATGGTGCTTGGCCATCGCCTCTTGGGCCTCGGCGCCCCATAGGAAGTCCATGAACTCCCCCACCAACGCTGCGTCCTCCTCGCCGACATTGGCGTCGATGATCACCACTTTTGGCTCAATGGAGATCGTGCTCTGGGGCATGATTATTTCGTAGTCCAGCCCTTTGGCAATGTCCACTAGTGCGTCATTCTCGTAGGTGAGAAGGGCATCCCCGTACCCCAGGCCAAATTGGGTCAGGGCCTTCCGTGCAGACTCGGGAAGACTGCTGGCATTATTGATCACCCGCTTCAGCAACTTGGCTGCGGGCTCCGTACCACCCTCGCTAGGAATGCCGGTGTCATTGAGGAAAGCTGACCCGTACAGGGCGAGGATGGCCCACTGGGCGCCTCCCGAGGTTGTAGGGTCAGGGATGAGGACATCCACGCCGTTGTTGCCCAGGTCATCAAAGGACTTGATGTTCTGTGGGTTCCCATCGCGGGTGAGGATCACTGCCACCGTGAGGGCGAAAGTACCGTTGTCGGGGAAGGTTCTCCAGTCAGTGGTGATCAGCCCATCCTCCATCAACTTCGTGGGCTCAATTTCCGTGGCGAAGATAGCTACTTGGGCGGGAGCGCCGGCTCTGATCTGATTAAAGATGTGCCCGGAGCCGGCAAAGGAAGTGACGATCTCCACCTCTTCGCCGTGGGTCTGTCGATACCATTCCTGGAAGGCGGGGATCACCTCATTCTTTAGGGGCTCTTCCATGGCGCTGTAGCCGTAGATGGTGAGTGTTCTGCCGGAGCTCTGTCTGGCGAGATCCCAAAAGGTTGTCAGGGAGATGGCGATAATCACACCCAGGGCAAGGACCGTCAATATGCGTGACGCGCTCACTGTTGGTTACCTGGTGATTTCATGACGCTCTCACGTGCTAGATGTGGGCTGCATGAGCGGGGTCTAAAGACGTAAGAGTTCAAGGGTGACAGCCTAAGCTTTCGGGCCGGAGAAGAAGTCACTGGGCGGTCTCGCAATGAGATCGAGCGCTGGTGGGTGGGCCAGCGGTGCTGTAGGCCAGCTGCTGTGGCAGTAATCGTCATGTGATCTTGGCCCCGTCCCGGTCTTCGGTGAGGATCTCTTTGAGTCGCGTGATAGCTTTTCTCTCCAGCCGCGAGACATGCATCTGGGAGAACCCGAGACGGCTAGCGATCTCCCCCTGGGTCCGATCTTCGAAAAACTTTTTCTGGATGATCGTCTTTCCCAGTTCGTCCAGCTTAGCAACGGCTTCCGTCACGCTGATCCGGTCACAGGCGCTCTCTAACGTAGGGTCCTCTTCGCCCAGGAGGTACGAGATTTCAACCGGGACATGACTATTGGGTTCAGCGTCGAGCGAGAGAGGGTAGGCGTTGCGGTTGAGTTGCATGGCCTCGTGAACGCGTTGGTGGGGAGCCTCCACGTGGTTTGTCACTTCGTGGACGGTGGGGTCACGTCCTAGCTTCTGAACCAGGGCTTGGGTTAGTCTGTCAACCTCCACCTTCAGCCGCTGGAGCGAACGTGGAATCTTGAGGAGCGAGCGGTGGTCTCGAAGATAGTTCAGGAGCTCGCCAGTGATGCAGGGGTTTACAAAGGCGGCAAAGTCATAGCCCTGGTCCGGCCTGTATCTGTCTATCGCCGTCAACAACGCCATCGTCCCAACCTGACGGAGGTCCTCAATCGGCTCTCCTGAGCCGGCGAATCTATTGCAGGCTCGATTGACCAGGCCCAGGTGCATCTGGATCAACTGATCACGGGCGCCAAGGTCTCCCCAATTGTGGTAGCTCGTTATGAGCTGACGGATGCGCAGCCTGCGAGCGAGATCGTCTGCCATGCTGGCTAGATAGTTCAGCTGATGCGGCGTAAAACTTTGGTCGCTGGAGGAAGCAACGGCTAAGCCACCGGCCAGCGTACCTTCCCACCTGACTGGCGCCCAGGCACATGTGTAGGGACACTCCTCGCGGGCGTCCTTTCGAGTAAAGAACAGGTAGTAAGGGACGGTGTGACTATTAATGGGCGCGCTGGCTCTGCTTAGCGTCTCAGCCAGCTCCTGATGCGGTCGTACCGTCTGCGCTGGCTGGCTGGCTCCAGCATCGGCGCCGGCATGGTCAACCAGGAACCACTCATTGTCTGCCACTGCCGTGACGTATGCCGCCACGGCGCCCGCGTTTAAGCGCTGCAGAATGGAGCCAAGAATGGAGTCAAGATCGCCTTGTGACTTGTTGCGGCGCGGTGCACGTTGGATCACTTGGGCTCCTTCAAGGACTGGGTTGACCAGACTGTTCGCCGACTCGCAGGACCTAATTATTTGGGGCGCATTAGGTTTTCTGGAGTCGTTCATTAACTTATTAATAATCGGTTTGCTGATTGATTAAAACAGGGTGTTCTATGTGGGCACTCGCAAGTTTTCGTAGAGCTTGCGTTAATGGCGAGCGGCGGTTG
>JAZFSU010000337.1:0-3082 GCA_036446335.1 Dehalococcoidia bacterium
TGGTTACGGGAAGACAGAGGTGGCGCTCCGTGCGGCCTTCAAGGCGATGATGAGTGGCATGCAGGTGGCGGTCTTGGTGCCTACCACAGTCCTGGCCCAGCAGCACTTTGTCACTTTCTCGGAGCGCCTGGGGGCGTTCCCGGTCCGGGTGGAGCTGCTGAGCCGCTTTCGTTCGGCCGGGGAGCGGCAGGAGGTTGTCGAAGGCCTGGCAAATGGCAGCGTTGACCTCTGCATCGGCACTCATCGCCTGCTCCAGAAGGACGTCTCTTTCAAAGACCTGGGACTGGTCATCATAGATGAGGAGCAACGTTTCGGGGTCGGTCACAAGGAGAAGCTCAAGCAGTTGAGAAGGGAGGTGGACGTTCTTACTCTGAGCGCCACCCCGATCCCTAGAACTCTCCACATGGCCATGGTCGGAGTGCGGGACATGAGCACCATGGAGACGCCACCGGAAGAACGTCTGCCCATAAAGAACATTGTTTCTCCGTACAACGAACGGCTGGTCCGGGAGGCCATACTGAGGGAAGTGGACAGGAATGGGCAAGTGTTCTACGTACACAATCGTGTTCAGCGGATTGGCTGGGTTGCCAGGAAGCTCGAAAGCCTGGTGCCTGAGGCCAGTATTTGCGTTGGCCACGGACAGATGCCTGAAGAAGCCCTGGAGTCAGTCATGCTGGACTTTTCTCAGGGGAAGGTTGATGTCCTGGTCTGCACGACTATCATCGAGTCCGGCCTCGACCTGCCCAACGTCAACACGTTGATCGTTGATGACGCGGACAAGTTTGGCCTTACTCAGCTCTATCAACTGCGAGGCAGGGTCGGTCGTGGGACGAACCGCGCCTACGCCTATTTCCTCTATGGCAAGGGAAAACAGCTCACCGACACCGCCCAAAAGAGGCTCCGGACGATTCATGAGGCCACCGAGCTGGGGTCCGGCTTTCGCATTGCCATGAAGGATCTGGAGATTCGCGGCGCTGGCAACCTGCTCGGGCCCGAGCAGAGTGGGCCTATGGGGGCTGTCGGATTCGATCTCTACTGCCGACTGCTCTCGGAAGCGGTGTCTGAACTCAAGGCCGTTGGTGAGAGAAAAGCCATGCCCGAACCTGCTGCTCCGTCGGTCGATCTTCCTTTGTCAGCTTTTGTTCCGGAGGAATACGTGCCCGATCTCAGCACTCGGCTCGCTCTGTACACGAAGTTGGCTGGTGTCGGCAACCTCGATCAGGCAGCTGATTTTGGGAGTGAGCTCGAGGATCGGTTTGGCCCGCTCCCAGCGGAGGTCCGGGAACTGCTGTTCACCGTGAGGATCAAGTTGATGGCGACACAGGCTGGTGTCCGGGAGGTGTACACTGAGAGAGGTCAAGTTGTGGTCAAACTGGTCCCTGGAGCCCAGGTGGACAGGGCATCGATGCAAAGGAGCTTTGGCGATAGCCTGAGAGTCGGAGCCACCCAGCTGCGCCTGGACATAGGGCGAGCGGGCAAGGGGTGGCGGAACATGCTGGAGAAGGTATTGATGATGACAGCGGACTCTACAAGTAGTTCATGATCTCGCCCAAGCTACTGATCCTTGGGCAGTCGTCGACCGCTCCCCAGAAGCCGTGTCGGTCGAGAAGGAGCGGGTTGATCCCTGCTCCCTTGGCGCCCACGACGTCGGAATTGTATTGATCACCGACGTGTATTGCCTCTGAGGGACTGACGCCGGCCCGCTCGAGCGCAGCGAGGAATATCGGGGAGTGTGGCTTCTCGGAGCCGACCTCTGATGAAGTGATCGCGAAGTCGATGTATGGAGCGAGACCGAGTTCGGAGCAGGAGTCGCCCAGAGATCGATTCAGGTTCGAGATAAGGCCGAAGATCGTGCCTCTTGCTTTGAGCGATTTCATGACAGGCAGCACGTCGTCGAAGAGGACAAGGCCGCGGTCAAGCTGCCGTAGGCGAGTCGCTATCCGCAGGGCTAACTCCGGTGAGACCTCGACTCCGGCCTCCTTGAGCAGAATGGCCTCGTAGCTCGCCCAGAACTCCTTCAGTTCCTCCGGTGAGCGCTGTTGAACAGAGAGGTGTGCGTTCTCGCGGCTCAGGAAGTCGTCGGCGACCCAGTAGGCGCGTGGAATCGCTTGAGGATCAATTTCCACGCCGAATCTGCGACAGGCTTCGGCTTGCAGTTCCTCACGGGGAGGATCGAAGGTGACAATCGTCTCGTAGAAGTCGAACAGTATCGCCTTGATCATACGGAGGGAACAATCCCATGAATTGTGATACAATGGGCGACACAAGTCTATCATAGGATCGGCTAGGACGCAAAACCAGGGTGCGACATGATATTTGAGACATTAGTGGACGAGTATTCGACGGGGGATGGAGACTTCTCGTGAGGACAATAGTCCGCGTCTGCTTGCTCTTGATCATACTGCTGACGACGCTGTCTTTGGCTGTCTCCTCATCGGGACAGGGCTCTCCTCAGATCGACGTAATGCGTGTGGAAGGGGCCATCGTTCCTGCGGTGGCCAGCTACATTGACCGCGGGATCGAGGAGGCGGAGTCTCACGGCGCTGTGGCCGTGATTATCGAGATAAACACGCCCGGCGGCTTGCTTTCGACGACTGAGGACATAGTCGACCGAATTCTGGATGCCAAGGTGCCGGTCGTAGCCTATGTGGACCGTTGGGCCGGATCGGCAGGCACTTTCATCACACTTGCCTCCCACGTGGCGGCAATGGCCCCCGCCAGCCGCATAGGTGCCGCCAGTCCGGTGTCCGTGGACCCGGGCGAAGGCATTTCCGAGACGATGAGGAAGAAGATAACCGAGGATACGGCAGCCAACATAAGGGGCCTGGCTGACTTGCGAGGGCGCAACCAGACGGCCGCGCAGGCCACGGTGTTGGAGGCCATCTCCTTTGACGACCAGGAGGCGCTGGGTCTCAAGGCTCTTTCTGAGGATCGCCAGGAACTGATAGGGCTGGATACTCCCTTCCTGGACCCTCCTCTGGTCGACTTCGGAGCGAAGGATCTTGACGATCTCATACGGCAACTCGATGGAATAACCGTTGAAGTGGTGGGGGGAGAGGTGACCATCGCCACAGAGGGCTAT
>JAZFSU010000338.1:0-4237 GCA_036446335.1 Dehalococcoidia bacterium
CGGGTCATGATGTGCATGTTGCATACGACATAGGCACTGTCAGTGAGTTGGACGCCTATCTTCGCGAGGGGAGAGCCGATCGGCCCCATAGAAAACGGGATGACATACATCGTACGACCTTGCATGCACCCCGCATACAAGGCCTTCATCGTGTGCTTCAGTTCATCAGGATCGGTCCAGTTGTTGGTCGGCCCGGCTTCGACTTGAGAGGGCGTGCTGATATACGTGTGGTCCTCGACACGGGCAACATCGCTCCGATCGGACCGGAACAGGAAGCTGTTGGGGCGTTTTTCGAGACGTGTGGCGCTTCCGCTGTCGACCATCAGGGCCATGAGGCGGTCGTATTCCGATGACGTTCCATCGCACCAGCAGACACTGTTGGGCTGGCACATACTGACCACTTCCTGCACCCACTGATTGAGAGAGCTGTTTCGTGAAACTGGATTCAACATAGTCATTCTCCGAAATCGATCGCTTGAGCTGAGCCGCCGCGAAGGACTACCGCAGTTCCCGGCTGGGCTGATGCCGCCAGGGTCGGTGAAGCTACCAGCAAGGGGCAAAGCGCCAGGGCCAATTTCGCCGGGCGTCCCCAGCGCACTGGTCTCACCTTGACTCCTGTCAGCAAAAAGGCCGTTCTTCCCATTGTCGCGCTCCTTCAGCGGCAGGTAGCTGCAACAGCTGCGGATGATATGATATGGTAGCATGCAACCGAACATTGGGTCAACGTGGCAGGGCGGGCGGTCGACCGGCAGTCGACCATCGGGCTCATTTGCATGCGGAGGATTGTTGACAAAGCAAGTTGTCGTACCTAAAGTGAATGTTGCTGCAGCCGGTGTCACGTCTGAGTCGGGTGTACTCGGGCTGGCGACGGTTGACGGCGGGTCCGAGCAGGGACTGCGCGTTGAGAGAGGAGCCAAGCCATGTCGGATAGTCTGGCCATTATCAGGAGGGTGCTAGACGAACACAGGACCATTGGCAGGCAAATGAAGCTTGCGGGGGAATCGGTGACCGATGAGGAGGCCCTGGCAGCTCTGGAGAAGGCTCGGGCAGACTGGATACCCGGCCGACCCGAGAGTACATCTGCAAAGCATGGCAGGCTGCTACAAGCTATCGGCTATGTGGAGGAGGGGCTGAAGAACCATTTTGCATTCGAAGAAGACGTTTTCCCGGCATTGTTGGGCGAGTTGCTTGCGCGTGCAATCGCTATGCAACACCGGGAGATACTCACTGCAATCGACGAGATCGAGTCAGCGATGTCAGAAGCTCGCCTCGACAAACTTGGGCGAGAAGAGTTGTTGGCTGAGGAGTCGCGACTGCAACAGAGAATAGGCATGATCAGCCAGCTGGTCGACGATCATGCCCGCAAGGAAGAATTGATTCTCGATATGGTGCAACGGGTTCTGGAGCAAGATGGATAGCTTTCTGGCCTATTGGCGGATCTAGTCCAGCCTGACCACGCATCCTGGATTCAGTATGCCATTCGGATCAAAGACTTGCTTTATGCTTCTCATGAGCTCCATTTTCTTCTCATCCAGGAAGATGTCGAGGTCCGGGATTCTGACTCTACCCAGCCCGTGCTCGCCTGTCATGACGCCGCCCAATGCGACTGCCTCTTCGTAGATCGCCCTTTTTGCTTCCTTGAGCCGGGTGCCGTCGCCGTCCAGCAGGTCTTTCAGCAACGTCGGATGGAGATTGCCGTCCCCCGCGTGCCCTGACGCCGGGATGATTGTGCCGAAACGTTTCGCGATTTGATCTATTGCGTCAAGGAGTTTTCCCACACTGGCCGGAGGCACGGTCACATCCAGGGCGTCTGCAAGATAGCGCTTCACAGCGAGGTACATGTTGCTTCTTATCTTGAGCACTCTCTCCTGCTCCTTCTTCGTCTCGCCGACCACAGGCTCGAGGCCGTTGTATCTTCCGCAGATCTCAGAGATCATCTCGCACTGCGAATGTACGTCCTCACTGCTTCTGCCTTCCACTATCAACATCAGATGGGCCGTTCCGGTCTTGCACGGCCACTCAAGGCCCAGGAGTTCGGCTGACACCTCGACAGCGACACGATCAACATACTCGATAGCCAGCGGCGTGACGCCGCTCTGGAGTATCTTGGGGACTGTGTTTAGTGCGTCGTGGCGACTGTTATAGGGTACGATCATGGTTGCGCTGGCGGCGATCGGCGGGAACAGCCTCAAGACTGCCTTCGTTATCACGGCCAGGGTTCCCTCGCTGCCCACGATCAGGTGCATTAGATCATATCCTGTGTTGTCCTTGAGCAGTGCTCCGCCCAGGCTCAGCACTTCACCCGTGGGCAGCACAGCCTCCATGCCTTTCACGTAGTTCCTCATCACACCGTATTTCACCGCGCGCGACCCGCCGGCGTTGCAAGCGACGAGCCCGCCCACTTGAGCGCTTTCGTCTCCGGGATGAGGCGGAAAGAACAGGCCTTCTTGCTCTACCTTCTCGGTCAGCTCTTTCAGTGTGGCTCCTGCCTCCGCTGTCGCCATGAGATTGTCCTTGTCGATGTGGATCTCTTTCATTCTCTCCGGAGACAGGATGACACCGTTCTCGGTGGGAACGGCACCGCCGCACAGGCCGGTCCCGCCACCTCTGGGGAAGACGGGGATTCTCTCATCGTTGGCGAGCTTCAGGATTCTGCTGACTTCCTCCGCGGTGGCCGGTTTGACCAGTATCAGGTCATCTGCCGGCTGGGGACTTATCTCCGGGCTGGTCTCATCCGTGAGGTAGTCCAACATCCGTTCCCTTTCCGTTATCAGCCAACTGCTTCCTACAATGTCTTTCAACTTCTCGATAATCATTGGGGGCCTCCTGTCCGGGCGGTAGTCACTTATCCTCTTGAGATACTGGCCTCTGCCCTCGACCTGGCCGGGTGTCTCAGACGGAGTCAAGTCGGTGCCTAGGGGCTGGTGCTATTATAAGCCGTTCGGGAGCGGACGTCTCGCTCAGGGTCTGTCAACGGAGCCGCACTTGGCTCCTCCGGTTCATAGCGCTTATAATAGGGCCGGAAGTAGTCGCCAGTTGGAGTAGACCGGGAACGGCAAGTTGGTTCGTATGGCATTGACACCTTTGATCAAAGCACTGTCTGCAGCTGGAGTTGGATCTCGAAGATGGCTGGCGGACGCGATCCGGCAGGGTCTGGTAGAGGTCAATGGCATGGTTGTGGAGGATTTCCGACATCCCGTTGACGCGCGGTCAGACCGGGTCTCGATTGGCGGTCGAGCCGTTGATCTTGGGCCGGGACGGAAGGTCTATCTCATGCTCAACAAGCCCAATGGTGTCCTGTCTACGGTAAGGGATGAGCGAGGGCGCAGGACGGTCATGGACCTGCTGCCTGCGAAGTATCGCCGCGTGCAGTTGCACCCGGTCGGGCGGCTGGACAAGGACAGCACAGGGCTCCAGTTGCTGACCAACGATGGCGAACTGACGTATCGGCTCACGCATCCTAAGTTCGAGCAAGAGAAGGAGTACTTGGTGGCAATCAAGGGGCGACTGCAATCAAGCGACAGGACGAGACTGGAGCAAGGCCTGGAGCTCGAGGACGGGTTCACCGGTGCTGCAGTGGTCAGAGAAGTGAATATCCGTCCTTTCAATTACAGCATCACGATCCACGAGGGGAGAAAGAGACAGATTCGGCGTATGTTCGGGGAACTTGGCCACCGTGTAGTAGCCCTCAAGCGAATCCGGATTGCTGGTTTGCTCGTTGGCGACCTTGAAGAGGGCGAGCTCCGTGAGCTCAGGGCTCATGAAGTGCGGGTGCTGCTTGGCAGCGAGCCTCATCAGTGAGAATAGACATGGTGCCGGCGAGTCAACTTTCGTCCCAATGTCGACAACGTGCTCTTCATATTCTTCTCCAGAGCATGAACCTCTTTGCCAGCCTCCATAATGACTTATGCAGTGGGGGGTGCTCCATTCTGTGGGTGGCCCAGTCATACAGCTCTTTGTCTATTACGCCCTTTTCTAGTAGCTTCTTGTGGAATATCTGGAATCGCTCCCTTCTCGTCCAAGAAACTGATTCGTGCCAAGCACCGGGGTGGAAATTGTACTTCACCAAAGGTAGATTCAGGTACTTGACCCTGAACTCCTTGGCTATCCTTAGCCAGAGGTCATAGTCCTCAATTGTGAATAGCTCCGGATTGGTATCAAACCCACCAGTGTGCTTTATTACGTCTCTGCTTATCACTACTGACGAACCTGTTATCGGATTCTTTAGCAGAAGGGA
>JAZFSU010000339.1:0-9607 GCA_036446335.1 Dehalococcoidia bacterium
ACCTCTGTGCATTGCATCTTGAAGAACGAGACCTACACTGGAACGCTCGTCTGGGGCCGCAGCTCTCGCGTCGACAACGAGCAAACGCCTGTCCGTGTCGAGAATGCCTGGGAGTCCATTGTGGACCGGGAGACATTCAATAGGGTGCAGGCGCTCCTCAGAGAGAAAGCCCCTGCCAATTTCCATCCTAGGCGCACAGCCAGCCGGTACCTGCTCAGCGGCCTGGCCCGCTGCGGCCACTGCGGCAAGGCCCTGGTGTGCCAGGACGCAAAGAGTGGGAAGTACAGCTATTATCAGTGCGGGACCCTGCTCAAGCAGGGCGCAGGATCATGTGACGCACGCTACCTGAACAGCAAGAGGTTCGAAAATCTGGTCATAGGCAAGATCAAGGAGAGAATCCTCACCGAAGGCAACCTCCGTCAGCTGGTCGGCTTGGTGAACGAAGAGATGGACGCTACTATGAAGGAGACTCGGCAGCGGCTGGATGTCGTAGCAGCCGAGATCGAAAACGTCCACCGCCGGTTGGAGCGGCTCTACGACGCGCTGGAGACGGGGAAGCTGGAACTGAACGACCTGGCACCCAGAATCCAGGCGCTCCGCAGCCAAGAGGACCAACTCCAGGGAGCACGTCTGGACCTCGAAGATAGGTTGGCGCAACGCAAGATAAGGCTTGCGGATGAGGAAGTCGTGAGAGGCTACATAGCGGACCTACATGATACCCTGGCCAACAGCCCACTTGCCGAACAGAAGGCTTTTGTTCGCAGCTTCGTCAAGGAAGTCAAGGTAACTGGGGATGAAGTGCTGCTGACGTACACTATGCCACTTTCGCCAGAAGGGGTACTACAGGAGTCCGCAGGAGTTCTTGATACAGTGCAGTATGGTGGGCGATGCAGGACTTGAACCTGCGACTTTCTGCGTGTAAAGCAGACGCTCTATCCACTGAGCTAATCGCCCGACTGGTACGCTTGGCGGGGCTCGAACCCGCGACCTTAGCCTCCGCAGGGCTACGCTCTATCCATCTGAGCTACAAGCGCATTCTCGACTCCCCCCATGCGAAAGGGAAATCGTTGCTTCTACCGAAAAAGAGTGCCGGGGGGGAGATTTGAACTCCCACGCCCTTGCGGACACTACGCCCTGAACGTAGCGCGTCTGCCATTCCGCCACCCCGGCCCGTCCATACGCCGCGGAATATCTTGAGTTCGAAAAGAGCAGCCTGCCAGCACATAATTATAGCGCGGCGCCGTTGAGCGGTCAATGCTGCCAAGGTATGACCGGTCGCCGCTACGAGTGCCTCTTCACGAATCTGCCCATGCGCTTCAGCGCCTCCTCTATGTCCTCGAGCGCGGTGGCATAGCAGCAGCGAACGTAGCCCTCCCCGGACTCGCCGAAAGCTGACCCGGGCACTACAGCCACGCGCTCTTCCCGCAGCAATCCCTCCGCGAACTCCTCGGAGCTGAGGCCCGTCGACCTCACGGACGGAAACGCGTAGAACGCGCCCTTTGGCTCGAAGCAGGGCAGCCCTATCGAATTGAGCCCCTTGACCATCACCCGGCGACGCCGGTCGTAGTCGGCCACCATCTCCTTGACTGCGGAATCACCCGACCTCAGCGCCTCGATGGCCGCCATCTGGCTCATTATGGGCGCGCACAGCATCGTGTACTGGTGGATCTTGGTCATGGCCTCGATGATCTCGGCAGGCCCGGCGGCGTAGCCCACCCGCCAGCCGGTCATAGCGTAGGCCTTGGAGCACCCGGCGAGGAGTATCGTACGCTCTTTCATGCCAGGCAGGCTGGCGAAGCAGGTGTGCTCAACCCCGTAGACCAGTTGATCGTATATCTCATCCGAAATCACGAACAGGTTGTGTCGCTCCGCCACCGCAGCCACTTCCTCCAGATCGTCCCGGTCCATCACTGCGCCGGTCGGGTTGTTGGGATAGCCCAAAAGAATGGCCTTTGTCCGGCCCGTGATCCGCTCCTCGATGTCGGAAGCCCTGACCTTGAAGCTGTTTTCCACTGTCGTAGGCACCGGGACGAATACGCCGCCTGCCAACTCGACGCAGGGGCTGTAGGAAACATATGTCGGCTCAGGGGAGACAACCTCGTCCCCAGGATTGAGGATGGCCCTCATAGACAGGTCCAGGCCCTCGCTCACACCAACGGTGATCAGCAGCTCGTTATCGGGATCATAGTCCAGCTCGTAGCGAGCGGAGAAGTTTCTCGCCACCTCCTGCCTTAGCTCTGGCATGCCCCGGTTCGAGGTATACATAGTGTACCCCTTGCCGATGCCGTCTATTGCAGCCTCGCTGATGCGCCAGGGAGTAGCGAAATCGGGCTCGCCGACCCCAAGCGATATGACGTCCTCCATGGTGGACAGCAGATCGAAGAATCTCCTGATGCCCGAGGGCGAGAGCCTTTCGACCCGGCGCGAGATGCTGCCGCGGCCACGCCTGGGCCGTCTGGCAGGCCTTGCCGACATAAAACAACCTCCTCCAACTACAAAGTCAACGGCTGGCGCTGCACCTTTTGCTCGCCTTCGAGCACCTCTCCGTCCTCTTTGTAACGCTTGAGGAAGAAGTGGGTCAGGGTCCCCTGCACCGAGTCCATCGATGCGAGCTTCTGGGAGACGAAGTCAGCCACTTCGTGCTCCGTCCGGGCCACCACGAATACAGCCAGGTCATACCCACCGGATACCAGGTAGACCGAGTCCGCTTCCGGAAATCGATATATCCGCTCGGCGATCGCATCGAAGCCAACGTCCTTCTGCGGCTGGACCTTGACCTCGACCAGCGCCTGAACGCGCTCCTCGCCCAGCCTCTCCCAGTTCACAATCGTCTTGTACTTTACGATAGCCCGATCCCGTTCCGCCTCATTGATGGTCTCCCGAACCTTCTTCGTAGACAGGCCAGTCATCGTCGCAATCTGCTTTACGGTAGCCTTGGCATCCTTCTCTAGAATCTCAATGACTTCCCTGTTCATCCCTTCCTCCCTTGCTGGTTCTTGCTCACGACCTCCATCGCCGACCACCAGTCCCCGTCCTCATGATAGCACAGCTCGAACAGCCTCTCGTCCTCGGTCCGCACGCGGAAGTGCTTCTCCCCTGGCTCATGCCACGCCCCCTCAACAGCCCTCACCCCGAGTTCCGTGCGATCCCAGGTTATGGACGTCGGGCGATCGGCGTAGGTGCGGCCGGAGTAGCAGGTAACGCTCGTCGGCTCGTGCGCCATCTAGACCGGCGGTTGCCTCTTCCCCCATTCGGTCGCCTGTTCATATGCGAAGGCGACCCGAAACATCATCTCCTCCGAGAAGGGCCTGCCCAGTATCTGCATCCCCACCGGGAGCCCATCAACGAACCCTGCTGGCACTGTTATCCCGGGGATGCCAGCGATGTTTATGGGCAGGGTACAAACGTCACTGAGATACATCTGCATCGGGTCATCAATTCTCTCGCCGATGCGGAACGGCACCGTTGGCGAAGTCGGGGTCACCAGGACATCGTACTTCGCGAACGCATCGCCGAACTCCCTGTTGATAAGAGTACGCACCTTCTGCGCCTTGAGATAGTAGGCATCGTAGTAGCCCGCGGAGAGGGCATAGGAGCCCAGCATTATCCTCCGCTTCACCTCGGACCCGAAGCCGTGCTGCCGGGTCCTCTCCATTGCGTCCCACATGTTCTCGGCCTCTCTTGCGGAGAAGCCGTACTTGACCCCATCGTAGCGCGCAAGGTTGGCCATGGCCTCGGACGGAGCGATGATGTAGTAGCAGGCAAGTGCAAGCCGGGTGCTGGGCAGCGAGACCTCCCACTCCACCACAGCCCCCAGATCTTCCAGCTTGCCGATGGCCTCGCGCACGACCTTTTCAACGCCGCTCTCCATGCCCTCCACGAAGTAGTCCTTCGGGATGCCTACCCGCAGTCCCCGAACATCAGGGACAAGCGAATCCGTATAGTCGGGCACCGGAACATCGACCGACGTGGAATCCCGCGGGTCATGCCCGGCGATGGCGTTCAGCACCAGCGCGGCGTCGGTGACGTCCCTGGTAATGGGCCCGATCTGGTCCAGCGAGCTGGCAAAAGCGACCAGGCCATACCGGGAAACTCGCCCGTAGGTAGGCTTCAGCCCGACCACGCTACAGAAGCCGGCCGGCTGACGAATGCTGCCCCCCGTATCCGAGCCGAGACCATAGACCGCCTCCCGCGCAGCCACAGCCGTGACCGGTCCGCCGCTGCTTCCGCCGGGTACACGTTCCAAATCCCACGGGTTGCGGGTAGGAAAGAAGGCAGAGTTCTCAGTGGAGGAGCACATGGCGAACTCATCCATGTTTCCCTTGCCCACCATCACCATGCCCTCGGCCTTCAGTTTCCCCACAACAGTCGCGTCATATGGCGGAACGAAGTCCTCCAGTATCTTTGACGAGCAGGTAGTCCTGGTCCCCTTGGTGCACATGTTATCCATGATCACCATGGGAATCCCGGTCAAAGGCGTTGCCTCACCATCCCTGAAGCGGCGATCGGCCTGCTCCGCCTGGACAAGGGCCAGCTCTTCCATTACTGTGACCAGGGCACAAACCTTGCCGTCGACCTCGCGGATGCGGTCGAGGGTAGCCTTCGTAAGCTCGACCGACGACATCTCGCCCTTCTTCAGCAATTCATGCGCTTCGTGAATCGTGAGATCGTATTCCGGCATCATCCTCTTCTTTCGGCAACACCCAAGTATTCGCTGTACCGCACGAGGTGGGCCAAAGCTCTCGCCGCCCTATCCGGCGTGAGAAACGGGACAATATGGTTCTCTTCCAGCTTCTTGTAGAGCTCGCCCGTCTTCCTGGCGGGGATGCCCAAGTCGCAGAAAACCGCCGGCTTCCCGTACGTATGCATGACCCCCAACAACCTGTCGATGTCATTCAGCTCATCGCTCTCACTGCTCTCGATCCATTCGTCTACCGCTTCCTCCATGCCATCAGGCACATGGACCCACCCTGCCATGTTTCTGGCCACGCCAGCCGCTCCAATCATCAGGGCCGCGTCGATATTCTCATCCTCCAGCAGCGTCCAGAGACCGGAATAGTCGAATGGGTCTCCGCCGTTATCAATCGGGTTTCCGCGAGACCACCTGCGAGACAGAATCGAATCAAGCTTCTCCGTCGTCGCCGGCGACAGCGGAGGCAACTCCAGGCCTTGCCTCATCAAGGCATCAGCTGTCATCACCGCCCCGCCACCACCTGTCGACAGCACCCCGACCCTTCTGCCCCTCGGCAGTGGCTGGCCGAGAAGGGCAAGCGCAACATCAACCACTTCGGTCACCCCATCCACCCTGATCACTCCGCACTGCCTGAACACCGCCTCGGAGACTTCGTCCGAGCCCGCCAGCGACGCTGTGTGCGACCTCGCTGCCCGTGATCCCGCCTCTGTCCGCCCCGCCTTCATGAGCACTATAGGCTTCTTCTTCGTGATCTCCTTCGCCAGATTGAAGAAGCGCCGGCCATCCCGAAAACCTTCCACATAGCCAACTATGACCTTCGTCTCCTTGTCGTCAGCCAGATACTCCAGATAGTCTTCGAAACTCAGATCGGCCTCGTTCCCGCTGCTGATATACTTGCTGAATCCCAAACCTGCCTCATAGGCAAGATAGGCAATCGCCTGACTCGTGTTCCCGCTCTGGGCAATGAGTGACAGAGAGCCCTTTCTCACCGGCGGCAGATAAGGCACGGTGAAGAAATCGGAGTAGGCGTCGAAGTTGCCCATACAGTTCGGGCCTACAAACCGGATACCGCCCCCCCGGGCGGTCTCCGCAACCTCACGCTCGACCCGCTCTCCCTCACCACCAGTCTCGGCGAGCCCCCCCGAGATGATGACAGCGACATTGACTCCCTTGCGTACGCACCCCCTCATTGCCTCGGGAATATCCTGAAACGGGACCGTAATCACAGCAAGCTCCACAGGCCCCGGAATCTCACCTATACTCCGAAAGGCCTTCAGCCCTTGCACATCGTTTCCGTTCCTGTTGACGGCGTAGATTTCCCTCCCACCCTTGGCCAGCAGGATGTTCAGGATGTTGCAGCCCCACTTTATCATGTCATTGGAAGCCCCGATCACCGCCACTGATCGAGGATCGAATAGAGAGTCGAGGTGCTGTCGCCGATTCTTGATGTCACTCATGATCGCTGGGGAATTACTCCAGGACTGCCCTGACCCGAAAGCACCCGTCCTCTTCCCGAGGCGCATTTGCCAGGACCTCGCCGGGGGCAAGTGACGGCGCCACCTCGTCGTCCCGGAACACGCTGTCGATGGCAACCGAATGAGAAGTCGGAGGTACGTCCGTCGTATCTACTTCCTGCAGTATCTCGAAGTTCTCCAGGATAGTGGAAAGCTGCCTGCTGAACCTCTCCACATCGTCCTCATCGAGGCCCAGCCGGATGAGGCGTGCTATATGCCGTACTTCGTCCGGACTCAATCTCAACTGAGCACCTCAGAATGCAGATTCCAGACCAGGATTCAGACGCATTATATCATCAGCTTCGCGCGTGGGCAACGGGCGCGAGGTATACAACCGACGGGCGGAGTACTATAATTGACCGAGGTTTGGCGACATGACAGACAAGCTGGTTTCGCACGAGTACCGCCCGGGGGAAGAGCTCGTGCTTCGGCTCAGCGTTACCAGGCTCAAGAGGCTCCCTTCGCCAGCAAACCTCATAAGCAGGAGCACGATCAAGGCAGGGCTCACGGTAGTGCGCAACCTGGTCGACGCCGCCATCGACTACCTGGAGCAATCAGAGGAAGAGCCCGAGCCCACCGCCTCCCAGACCAAGTTGGAGCAGCCTTCGAGCGACGTTCGGCCCCACGAAACAAGCAGCGATACCCCCTAGTTCAGCAGCCAAGAACGGGCATGTGATTCCCAAGTCCGAGCGGCCGCAGGCAGTGCCCTTAGCCCGTCGCTCTCTGTAGGGACTTGACGCTTGCCACGAGGAACACCAGCGCGAACCCCAGCAGCGCCACGATTTCGATCCAGATGTCCCCAAGTCCCCAGCCTCTGAGAATCACCGACCGCATCGCCTCGACCGCGTAGCTCGGCGGTATCAGGTACGAGAGGGGTCTTAGAATCGACGGAATCGCCTCCACCGGCCAGAATATGCCCGCCAGAAGAAACGTGGGCAGAACAATGAAGGGTATGAATTGTACCGCCTGGGCCTCTCTCTTGGCCGCACTGGATAGCAGTATGCCCAAACTTACACTTACCACAGCCAGCAGAGCTACGATTATGTAAGCTAGAAACGGATTGCCTACGATTGTGATCTTGAAGACGAGCGTCGCCACGATCAGGAGTAGCGAGGCCTGCAGCATACCTATGACCCCGAAGGCCATGGCATAGCCGGCCACGATCTCGCTCTCCCTCACCGGCGAGGCCCTGAGCCTCTCCAGCGTTCCGCTCGTGCGTTCCCCCACGAAAGAAAGCAGGGTGAGCAAGGTCGTCAGCTGGAACACGGCGAACGCCATGATCCCCGGCACGAAGAAATCGATGAACTCCACGCCTTCCCCATAAACCGGGCGGTCTCCAATCGAGACCGGCGACTCTCTACCGGTCTCCGATATCGTCTGTGTCATGGCATCCCTGACCGTTCTCAGCACCTCAGCCGCGATATTGACGTTGCTCTTGTCGGCCCTGACACCAATAGTGGTATCACCCACGAAAGAGCCGTCCTCCAGTTTCGCCAAGACATTCGTGGTGAAGCCTTCCGGAAACACTATGGCCGCCCACGCATCTCCGTTCTCCACCTCCGCTACCGCTTTGGCTTCGCTGTCCGCGAAGCGGATGTCGAGGGTATCTTCGTCCAAGTTGGAGATGATTCGCCCGGCCAAGTAGCCCTCGTCGAGATTCACAATGACCGTGTCGACATTCGTCACATTCCCGCTGAAAGCAATCCCGAAAATGAACATCGACAGCAGCGGCGCAACCACGATCAGCCCCACTGTCCGCCGGTCATGGCGCATCCCTCTGAACACCCTCTTGGTGATGGCAAAGGACCTCCTGAAACTAAAGCTCACGGCCGCCTCCTCTCCGGGCAAGCGCCAGGAAAGCAGCCTCGAGCGACTCCACTCCGACTGACTCTGTTATCTCCCGTGGCGATCCCTCAGCTATCAGCTGCCCATCTCTCAGAAGCCCGATCCTGCTGCAGTGATGCGCCTCGTCCATGTAGTGAGTGGTTAGGACCACGGTCACACCCCTTTCCCGCAAAGCATCGAAATAGCTCCAGAACGAGGCCCGCAGCTCCGGGTCGACGCCGACGGTAGGCTCATCCAGGAACAACAGCTCGGGACCGTGCAGCAGGCTGCATGCCAGTGACACACGATGTCTCATGCCTCCGCTCAGGTTTGTGACCGTGGAGTTGCGCCATCTCTCCAGATCAATGAACTTGAGCAGGCTGGCCTCCTCGCGCTCGATGTCCGTCTTGCTCATCCCGTAGATCTCACCGAACAGACTCATGTTGTCGTGCACCGTCAAGTCCAGGTACAGAGCGGTCTCCTGAGGCATGTAGCCTGTTCTGGGAGCGACCGATCGGGCTCCGGCATTGCTGCCGAGAACAAACGCCTCCCCACCGGTGGGCTTGATAAGACCGCACAGCATCTTGACTATGGTCGTCTTGCCAGAGCCATTGGGGCCGAGCAGGCCATAGGTCTCGCCGCGGGCAATCTTGAGATCCAGATGGTCGACGGCCGTAAAGGCTCCGTATTTCTTGACCAGCCGTCGGGTCTCAACGGCAGGCCGGGTCTCATCGCTTGCCATGCCCGTCTCCTTTCCGACCTACAACTATCGCAGTGGTGTAGGTGAAGCGCAGCTCACCTTCCCGGAGTTGAACCTGCAGACCAGACTTGTCACCCTCGATCGAATCCAACATCATCGCTCTCACCGCTTCCGCCGTCGCCGCATCGGGACCGCCGAGAAGCATCCAGTCGTCGAATGACCAAGTGAACGGCCAAAGCTGGACCATCGCCACAGCAAGGCCACTTCCTTCTATCATTTCCTGAAGCTCTGATCTGCGATACTCCTTAACGTGGGAGACATCGCGCAGCCTCTCCATTCGATTATGGTACTCGCTCTTGGCTTCGTCTTCCGAGGAGACAACGTCCATGATGACGACCCGACCCTTCGGACGGCACACTCTTGTCATTTCGGACAGCGCGACTTGAGGACGGGGGAAGTGATGCAGAGCGATCCGACACGTGACCAAATCGAAGCTGTCACCGGCAAAAGGAAGATGTTCCACATCGGCCAGCGCGAATCTGGCATTGCCCTCTTTCTCAGTCCTGTTCCTGGCCTCCTCAAGCATGGAGACTGTGATATCGGTTGCCACCACCTCTCTGCTGACCCGACAGATGGCTGCGGCGAGGAAACCCGTGCCGGTTGCCACGTCCAGCACTCTATCTTTGTCCGTGACCTCAGCCAGTCGGATAACCGTATCCAGATTGCCCTGGTCCGACAGGAGGCCGCTGCGCGTATAGGCCGCCGACTGTCCGCCGAAGTGCTTCTGCGCCAGCGACTTGGCTGAGTGGGATGCCTCAGAACCTGATCCCTGTGACGTCATGACCCTGTCCTTTCTGGAGCGCTTCGAAGGCCCCC
>JAZFSU010000340.1:0-3265 GCA_036446335.1 Dehalococcoidia bacterium
GTGGGCAGGATCAACGACCCTTTGATTGCGGAGAGCATCCTCGCCGAGGGGAAGGCTGACATGGTAGCCATGGCGAGACCGCTAATCGCCGATCCCCAGCTGCCCAACAAGGCCAGAGAGGGAAGGCTGGACGATATCCGCCCATGCCACGGCTGCAACCAGAACTGCATCAAGTACATGATGGACGGGGCACCCATACGCTGTGTGGTGAACGCAACCATAGGCATGGAGCACTGGGGCTGGGGAGGCGGAAACTCGAGCATCAAAAACGCACCTGAGAAGAAGACGGTCGTTATCGTGGGCGGAGGCCCCGCCGGCCTGGAGGCTGCAAGAGTCTGCGCCTTGAAGGGACACGACGTTACGCTATACGAGAAGACGGCTGAGCTGGGCGGACAGGCCTTGCTGGCAGAGAAGCTGCCAGGCCGCGAAGAGGTCGGAGGCCTTGTCAGGTGGCAGAAGCTCCAGATGCCGCAGGCGGGTGTCAAGGTCGTCACCGGAACCGAGGCAACGGCGCAGATGATCCTTGACCAGAAGCCGGACGCCGTGGTAGTGGCAACCGGTGCCGCATGGATGTCGAATGGCTACACCGGCATGAGCCACATGGAGGTGTCCGGAGCGATCCAAGAGGACGGATCGAGGCATCCTAACGTGTACACGGCCGACGAGATAGTCAAGAGGATCGACAGCGGGGACACCAACTTTGGCAAGAAAGCCTTCATCTGGGACGGCAGAGTCGACATCACCGCCGTCGGAGTCGCAGAAATGCTGGCCGATCAGGGCTGTGAGGTCGAACTGGTGTCTTCCGTGCCAATGATTGGTGGCCTGGACCAGATAAAGGACGTGACCTGGTTCCACACCATGCCCAGACTGCTCAACAAAGGGGTCGTGCTCAGTCCTCAGACATTCATAGTCATGATAGTGGACAAGACTATCACAGTGCTCAACATCCATACGATGGCAATGAGAGAGATCCCCGATGTGGACACGATTGTGCTGATAACCGGCAAGATACCGAACGACGGCCTCTACAACGAACTCGATGGCAAGGTGAAGGAACTTTACAAGGTCGGCGAGGCCAGAAACCCGCACTCCATGGGAGAGGCCAACCGCGACGGACATTTCGTCGGGAGGCTCATTTAGACGACCGAGGTGGCGCGCGCGAGACAGATAGTGTAAAATCGAAATACAAGTGAGAAGACAGGGGCAGTCCTTGCACGTCGGCTGGAAGATCTGTGATCTTCAAGTGATCCTGGGGAAGTAAGGGGTTGCCTCTGTCTTCTTGTCGGTCGCGACACTGGCCATCCGCCTCGTAGGGGATGTCGCCCGGCACCATTGTCGCGAAGACCTCAAGTAAGAATGCATGTCAAAAGAGGATCAGCCTCTGACGCAGGAGACGGACGTCTCTGTTCAGCATCCCAAGACCCAACACAGCGGCGTCTGGTTCTTCGCTGAACACAAGGGCGGAACACCTGAAGAGGGTTCACTCAGGCTGGCCGGCGAGGCCAAGAACCTCGCCAACAAGCTTGGGCAGGAAGCGTGTGCGCTCATCCTCGGCCACCAGGTCGAGGGCCTTCCACACGGTTTGGGCCTCTACGGAACTGATCGAGTCTTCCTCGTAGACGATCCGCATCTGGATATCTACAGTAGCGAGACCTATGTTGACGCTCTCGCCCAACTAGCCGAATCGCATCCGCCCTCCATTATTCTGTTCTCATCGACTCCTCTGGGAAACGATCTAGCGCCCAGGCTTGCGGCCAAGATCAAAGCGAGCTTCGCAGCGCGCTACACCGAGATAGACACTGATGGAGAAGGAAGGCTGACCGTTCGCAGGGCCGTGCATGGTGGAAACGCCGACGCCACAGCCACCTCGCTCAGACAGCCGCTCGTGGCCACCATCGATCCACAGTCACTGGGCCTTCAGAAAGCCAAGCAGGAAACCAACCCGGTCGTAACCGAGCCCAAAGTATGGGTTTCGCCCAGGACCGGCAAGACAACGACGGTCGACTACCTCAGGGCCGACCCATGCGCGGTATGCGTGAGTGAAGCTGAGATCGTTATTGGAATCGGCAAAGGGCTAGGCAGCGCCCACAACCTCGACGCCATCGAGGACCTGGCGCGCATACTCGGCGCGTCGATTGGGGGCAGCAGGCGCGCCACCGATGAGCACTGGGTCGCCGACGAAAGAAGAATTGGTTTAACCGGAAAGACCATCACTCCCAGGCTCTACCTTATTTGCGGAATTTCAGGCGCTTTTCATCATACATTGAGCATAAAGGGGGCTCAATTCAAAGTGGTGGTCAACACTGACGAGAAAGCCCCCATAGCGAAGATGGCCGACCTCATGGTAGTGGGGGATATGCAGGAGATACTGCCGGAATTGGCAAGACAGCTGCGTGAGACAGTTGGCCCACCTGCGTGACCCCTCTGGCAAATCACTGGCCACCCACGAGCGATACAATGAGAATCATCGTTTGCGTCAAGCAGGTTCCCGACTCCACAATCGTCAGGTTCGACTTACGAGCCAAGTCCTTGGCCAACGTCTTCTACACCATGGACCCCATTGACGAGGTTACGATCAGCGAGGCCATCAGGATCAGAGAGAGGACGGGCGCGACCGTCACTGCCCTTACTCTGGGCCCCCCCCGAGCCAAAGACGTTCTCAGAACCTGCCTGAAAATGGGTGCCGATGAGGCCATGCACCTTTGTGACGAAGCCTTCGATAACCCCGACCCTTCGCTCACCTCCGAAATACTGGCCACGCAAATTGCCACGCTTGAGTACGATCTTGTGCTATGCGGGCGGCAGTCGATGGACACGGGCAACGGATTCGTCGGCGCCGGCATCGCACAGTTCCTGGATCTGCCCTTAGTCACGGCAGTAACCAGGATAGACATATTCACCGACACGAATTCTGCGACCGTCCATCGACGCCTGAAGGGTGGAGACAGGGAGATCGTGGAGACTCCTCTGCCTGCAGTCCTCACCGTCGACACAGTCCTCACAAAGCCCGTGTACCCCAAGCTTCAGACTATCATGCAAGGTCTCAACAAGGACATAGACACGCTTGACGCCAAGGCACTCGGCCTCGAAGTCAACCGCGTCGATCCCGGCTTCTCCACTCCGACGCTTTCTCAGCCAAAACCGAGACTCAAGAAGACCGCCACGCTCGAGACCGGCGCATCCCCTGCGCTGCCCCTCGCATTCAAACTGCCCCTAGCCGCCGATAGAATCAAGCTCATTGCATCAGGTGGCGTCCAGGACAAGG
>JAZFSU010000341.1:0-2477 GCA_036446335.1 Dehalococcoidia bacterium
TCTCTGAGACGCGCCGAGATGGGGTGTTCCGTACTGTAGCCGGGATGCCCGATGAGCACCATCATGTCGTTTATCGCCTGCACCGAGACCTCGACGCTGTACCACTTGGCCATTGAGGATTCGATGGTGTGCGGTAGTCCCTGGTCTTTGAGCCAGAGTGTCCGGTAGCAGAGCATTCGCGCGGCCTCGACCTTGGTATAGTGCTCGGCGATCTTGAAAGACACGCCCTGGTTGGCAGCTATGAGCCTGCCAAACGTCTTGCGTTCCTTGGACCACTCAATAGCGTCCTGAAGCGACGCTTGAGCTCTGGCCAGGCAAGTCAGGGCAACGATGATCCGGAGCCAGTCAAGAGTGCCCATGACGGTGTAGAAGCCCATGCCTTCGTCGCCTTCCCGGAACTTCGCCGGCACGCGCACGTCGTCGAACGTGACGAAACTGGGGTACAGACTCGTATTCCCCATCCAGGGCAGGTGCCTTATGGTGACTCCCGGGAGATCGGTGGGCACCCAGAACAGGCTTATCCCCTTGAATCCGGCATTGGGGTCGGTCTTCGTTGATATCGAGACGACATCGGCCACCGTCGCGCCCGGCAGAGGTGTCTTCTCCCCATTGATGATGTAATCGTCGCCATCGCGGACGGCTCTGGTCACGATGCCGGCCGCGTCCGATCCCGCCGCCGACTCGGTGAAACCGAAAGAGTGCTTCTTGTCTCGGTTTATCAAGGGAGGGAACCACTGATCTTGCACATCATCCGGCAAGGTCTGCAGTAGAGAGCTTGTGGCCTCCATGCCGCCAACGGCCTCGACGGTGGGGTCTACCTTGTGCACTTCCTCATGAATGATTCCTATTTCCACGTAACCCAGCGGATGTCCGCCGTACTTTTCGGGCACGTTGATCTTTGTCCATCCCAGGTCGACTATCTGCTTGTCTATGACGCGCATGTTCTCGTGCAGCTCCTCTGGCCCCATCTTGGATCGCTCCAGAGCCCCGGGAGCAAGCTCTTTCTGAGCGAACTTCTTTACCTCTTCACGCAGTCTCTCCTGGTCCTCGCTAAAGCCGAATCCGGACATTGCTGACTGCTCCTTTCTTGTTCTGGCACGCGCGTTCGCTCAAGAGCCAGAGCTTCAAAACCAGCTTCGAGTATAGCATTCGCAAGTCGTGGAAGTCAAACGGGGACACGAGGCGGCTGGCTACGGGCGCTCGAACGAGGTCGCAGGCCTTGATCGGTGGATTGTCGGAGAGGACATGTCAGTTGTCGTTGCTGCGAAAACGGGCCATTGATGCTGGAGATCGGTGCCTCACCCATGTCATTCCCGCGAAAGCAGGAATGACGGCAGGGGCCGTACTGCCAAAGTCCCTGCGTGGGATCGCGATTGTCATTCTCCGTGGTGCCGAGAGATTGCCTCGCTCCGCTCGCAGCGACATGCAAATCCGCGAATTGGCTATAGTCGCCGATGGGGTGAACATCTTGACTGAGAACCTACGGATTGAGGGGCAGGGTCGCTGTGTTGACGATAGCTTCAAGAAGCACTAGAATCTCCTTGTGTCTGCGAAGGAGGGGCAATGGAAGATGTGGACCAGATGAAGCAAAAGCTGGCCGATATTGGGAGCCTCAGGAACAGACTCGGTCAGGGGGGTGGCCCTGCCGCGATCGAGCAGCAGCATGAGAAGGGAAGGCTCACGGCCCGGGAGCGAATCGACAAGCTCCTGGATACGGGCACTTTTCAGGAACTTGACATCTGGGGCACGCCCCTGGGCACAGGGTTCGCCATTGACGAGTGTGAGGGTGCTGCTGATGGTGTGGCTGTGGGGTACGGGCTGGTCAATGGCCGGCCCATCTACGTGTGGGCTCAGGACGCGACCGTTATGGGCGGGACCATGGCGAATATGCATACCCGGAAGATCGCCATGGTCATGGACAAAGCCCTGCAAGTCAGAGTCCCGATTGTCGGCATGATCGATTCCGAAGGGGCCCGAATTGAGGACGCTATCCAGTATTATCGCTTCTATTCTCCTGAAGCCATGGCCTATTTCCATACCATGGCCTCGGGCGTGATTCCGCAGATTACGTTGGTCATGGGGCCGTGCGTCGGCGAGATGGCGATCACGGCCTCTCTGGCGGACTTCGTCTTCATGGTGAAGAAAACGAGCTATATGCATGTCGCCGCTCCTCCGGAAGACAAGACCGCTGAGGAAGTGGGCGACTCTTCGGTGCATTCCCGCAAGACTGGCTGCTGCGACGTGCTGGCCAAGAGTGAAGATGAGTGCCTGGAAAGTTGCCGGCGACTACTGGGCTATCTGCCGTCGAACAATACGGAGCCCCCGCCGGTCGTGGACACCGGAGACGATCCCGATCGCAGGGAAGAGGAACTCCTGCAGATAGTCCCGCCTGACGCGATGAATCCGTACAACATGGGGAAGCTGATTTCGCTGATTGCCGACAACGGCGAATTCTTTGAAGTGAGGAAGCAGTGGGC
>JAZFSU010000342.1:0-12559 GCA_036446335.1 Dehalococcoidia bacterium
GTGCCGGACACGATTACCACGTGGATGCTGAGGGCCGTCGCTCTGTCGAAGGAGCACGGGCTGGGCATAGCCGAGGCCCAACTCAGGGCATTCCAGCCGTTCTTCATGAAGGCCGACTTGCCCTACTCGGCGATCAGGGATGAGGAGTTCCCTGTCAAGATAGCGATCTACAACTACCTGGATGAGGCACAGCGTGTGCGTGTGGAGATCGAAAGGAACGATTGGTACGAATTGCTCGACGTCTCTGAGAAGGAAGTCGACATAGGGCCAAACGATATCGGATTGGTGGAGTTCAAGATAAGGCCCAGGAAACTCGGCATCAACGAATTGGAGCTGACCGCCAGGAGCAAGGAGGCCGCGGACGCGGTGATCAAGACTCTGATAGTCGAGCCGGAAGGAGTTGCCAGGGAATTCGTCGAAAACCTGATCCTATCCAGTGGCAGCACAACGGTTGACACACTCCTGCCAGAAATCATCGTCGACGGCTCCGGCAGGGCATATGTGGCGGTCACCTCGAGCTATCTGACGCAGACCATGGAGGGGCTGGACCAGCTTCTCCAGATGCCCTTTGGTTGTGGGGAGCAGAACATGATGCTGTTCGCTCCTGACGTATTCATCACGAAGTACCTTCAGGAGAGCGGCCAGCTCAAGCCGGAGATCATGGCCAAAGCTGAGATGCTGATGATCACGGGCTATCAAAGGGAACTCACATACCGCCACAGGGATGGCAGCTTCTCAGCCTTCGGTGAGAACGATGAGGAAGGCAGTCTTTTCCTCACGGCTTTCGTCCTCAAGTCTTTCGCGCAGGCAAAGGACCTGATGTACATAGACCAGAGTATTCTGGATGACGCACAGGAATGGATCACTTCACATCAGAACGCTGACGGCTCTTTTCAACGAGTGGGATTTGTAGCTCATGAAGAGATGATGGGTGGCCTGGATGGCAAGAATGCCCTGACCGCTTACGTTACCATCGCTCTATTGGAGTCGGGAGAGAAGGGAAGCTCCGCGAAGGCAATTGATTTCCTGGAAGGCGAGCTCGACGACATTGATGATCCCTACACGATGGCCATCGTGGCCTATGCGCTCACACTGGCGGGGAGCGGCAGCAGCGATGAAGCGCAAGACAAGCTAATGGCGCTTGCGGAAGAGGATGAGGATGGCTTGCACTGGGGCGAAGTAAACGTCGTCATGCCACGGAGCGGTTTCGATCGGATGATGCCCCCTGTACCGCCGATGCCGAACAAGAGCGTGGCGATAGAGGCCACCGGCTATGGCACGCTGGCCCTGCTGAAACACGGCGATGCCTTCAATGCCTCGAGAAGTGCGAAGTGGCTCGTTTCCCAGAGGAATGCCTACGGAGGCTACGGGTCAACTCAAGACACGGTGGTTGCCCTACAGGCGCTTACCGAGTATTCCTCCGAAGCTCGGGCTGACGTTGATTTGGAGATTAAGATTCATGCGGGCGGAGAGGATACACTTCTCAGGATCAATCAGGATAACTTCGACGTTCTCCAGGTTGTGTCAGTGCCTGTGAACGGCGAGGTCGTAATCAGCGTCGAGGGCAAGGGGGAGGCCATAGCCCAGGTGGTCAAACGGTTCAACTTACCTGATACAGAGGAACACGAGGAGATCCTGACTATCGACGTCGAGTACGACACAACCGAGGTCGAGGTGAATGACCTGGTGGGCGTGTCGGTGGAGATTGAGTTTGACCCTTCCATCCACATGGAGGCGGGAATGGTCGTGGTAGACGTCTCCGTACCCACGGGTTTCGTCCCTGTTGTCGAGTCCTTGGTAGAAGCTGTAGAAGGGGAAGAGAAGATCAAGCGGCATGATGTTGCCGGCAGGAAGGTCATCTTCTACATAGAGAATATGTTGCCAGGAGACAGACTGTCCTTCGGCTTTGAGATCAGGGCGATGTATCCTGTCAAGGCGAAGGGCGTAAGCTCCCAGGTGTATTCGTACTACAAGCCGGAGATCAAAGGCGAAGTTCTGGGCCAGGACGTGGTTGTTACCGAAAGCTAGGCGGGGCCCAGGCGCGCCTGGGGCGCGCCTGACGAATGGTCCTGCTGGTGTCAGGATGTCGCCTGAGTTGCCTTGGTCGCTTTCTGTGGAATCACCGCAAGGACCCTGGTTAGCTGGGCGGGATCAAGGCTACACTTTCGATGCAACTCACGCAGCGCTGCTGTTGAAGTCATACGCACCAATACGTTCTGGTCTTGCGCTGCTGAAATGAGAGCGTCAGTTGCCCGCGGATCGCATATCTTACCGAGCGCTTTGGCCGCAGCCTCGCGCACGAGAGCGCGCTCATCCCCGAGGACAGCTACAAGTGGCTCCAGGGCCTCGGGATCGCCGATGTTGCCCAGGGCCTCCGCAGCACCCTGCGTCACCAACCGCTGCTCGTGATTGAGCGCTGCGATCAACGAGTGCGTAGCGATCTGGCCGATGTTGCCGAGGGCCTTGATGGCAGCCTGGCGAACCATCCGGTTGTCGTCTTTCAGGCAGGAGAGAAGCGCCCCCATGGCTTCCTCGTCACCAATGGACCCCAGCGCGGTGATAGCCGCCACACGAATATGTTCGTGCTGATCACCCAATGCCGTGATCAGAGGCTTGACGGCCCGAGGGTCGCCGATCCTGCCCAGTGCCTCAGTCGCCGACTCACGCACCAATGCATACTTGTCGGCATGCCCATCCTCGAGGGCGGTGATAAGAGGTTCCACCGCTGGGCTGCCAACTGCGATGCACGCGTCCCAATTGTGCTTCGCAGCGTGATACAGCGCCTCCGTGTCGTCGGTGATAGGCCTCCAGCCGAGTTTGTCCAGCGCTCCCGCAGCCGCCATGCGTACACGCCAATGGTCGTCCCTCAGGGACATGATCAGATGTTCGATCGCCCGCAGGTCACGAGTCTGTCCTAGAGCCTCAGCAGCAGCCAGGCGCATACCCCAGTAGCTGTCGCCTAGAGCTGTGAGGAGATGGTCGGTCGCCCGCGTGCTACCCAATTCGCCAAGCGCCCTGGCGGCAGCCGACTTCACACGCCAGTCCTTTTCATAGCCAAGAGCCTTGATGAGTTCCTTGATATTGCGTTTGGCCCGGAGCTTCTCGACATTTGGAGGTCCGAACAGTCCCATTATGGATGCCTCCCCTCGACTTCTTCGAAGCCGTTTTCGCCTGATGGTCCCAATGATGCACCCAGTTTATCACCACATATTTCGCCATGCAAGGACTTATTGAGCGCCTGTTTCTTGTGTGGAGTGGACACGCCAGTGTCACTCCACACGTCATATGTGGCTTTAGGGATATGGTATACTTGGCGCTGTTTGTACTGAAAAACAGTCAAGCGGCGATGCCATTGCCGGATGAGGGCACATGAACGTATTTGTTACAGGAGGCACAGGGTTCATCGGGAGTCACTTGATTCGGCGCCTGGCGGGGACGGACCATCGGGTCTACTGTCTGGTCAGGAAGACGAGTCAGAACAGCATGGTCAAGGAGTTGGGCGCTATCCCGGTTGCCGGAGATCTCACTGACAGAGAGTCGCTCACTAAAGGCATGCGGGGCTGCGAGTGGGTGATGAACCTTGCTGCTTGTATCTCATTCTGGGAGCCGGACAATAGGGTGTACCGGGATGTCAACGTGGAAGGGACTAGAAATGTTATGGAGGCCGCGCTAGAGAGCGGTGTGTCGAAAGTTGTCCATGTAAGCGCGGCTGGAGTTCTCGGCAAGTCAGGGGGGCATCTCGTCAACGAGGACGGTATGCCTCAGCCTGTCGAACTGAACAACGAGTACCTTCGGAGCAAGCTCGCGGGCGATGGGGTCGCCTGGGAATTACACGCCACAAAGGGTTTACCGCTCGTGGTCCTGTATCCGGTGGGTGTGCTGGGGCCGGGCGACAAGGTGCTGATCCCGTACATCAGTAATCTGGTTCTCGGTCGGATGCCGTTTGTAGCCTTTGGCGATTCCGTTCTGACTTTTGTGCACGTTAAGGACGTGGCGGACGCGATTGTCAAGGCAGCTGAGCAGCAGAGCAACTTGGGCGAGAAGTACGTGGTGGGCAAGTACATGCTCTCCATGCGAGAGTTCAACGAAGCGGTCTGTGACATTGCTGGAGTACGTCCTCCCAGAATAAAGCTGCCCGATATTGCCGCCACAATGATGGCCCATTTGCTCACGCGGCTCGCCGACCTGACAAAGCGACATCCTGTCATGGGACTATCCATAGATTCCGTGAGGATGATGCGTGGCGGGTTCAAGTTTGATGGGACCAAGTCCGAGAGGGAATTGGGCATAGCCTATACACCTATCGATGCAGCTCTTCAGGAGATCATCGGCACTCTACGGGAATGACTGGGCGCGCTGCTCGCAACTCCGCTACGGCGGGCGACCGGAATGCTGCGCATCACCGCGCGGCCATGAGGCGTTCAGAACTGACTCGCCTTGACACGTGCAGTGCGCTATGGTTTAATCAACAGGAGTCCAGACGAGCTTCGTTCTTGTCCCCAGGATTCGACTCGACCAAGCCCAAAATGGAGAGCGGCATGAGAAGCGACATTGCGAAGAAAGGTGTTGAACGAGCGCCTCACAGGGCGCTTCTACGGGCCCTTGGCTTGACTTCGCAAGAAATCAACCAACCGATGATCGGGGTTGTGAACAGCTTCAATGAGGTGGTGCCCGGCCATATACACCTGCGTGACATAGCTCAAGCGGTCAAGGCTGGGGTGTATAGCGCGGGTGGCACGCCACTAGAGTTCAACACTATTGGCGTTTGCGATGGGATCGCCATGGGGCATCTCGGCATGAGATACAGCTTGCCCAGCAGAGAGTTGATCGCCGATTCGGTTGAGATCATGGTTCATGCTCACGCCTTCGACGCGCTCGTCTTTATTCCGAATTGCGACAAGATAATACCGGGCATGCTCATGGCAGCCGTCAGGCTCAATGTGCCGTCGATCTTTGTCAGCGGGGGCCCGATGCTGGCCGGGCGCATGGCTGGCAACAAGTACGTCGATCTCAACACGATGTTCGAGGGCGTGGGGAAGGTGACGAAGGGCGAGATGAGCCTCGCTGAACTCGAGGAGCTCGAGGAGGCCGCGTGTCCGGGCTGCGGCAGTTGCTCTGGGATGTTCACTGCTAATACGATGAACTGTCTGACAGAGGCACTTGGGATGGGACTTTCAGGGAACGGAACAATTCCCGCCGTTGATGCTCGCCGCATACGCCTTGCCAAAGAGACGGGCAGGAAGGTCATGCAGCTCCTGAAGGATGACGTTCGACCCCGCGACATCGTTACTCGTGACTCGATCGGCAACGCATTCGCGGTAGATATGGCCTTGGGCGGAAGCACTAACTCTGTCCTCCACCTCATGGCGTTGGCTCACGAGGCAAATATCGACTTCTCCTTGGAAACCATAGGTGACATCAGCGTGCGGACTCCGCATCTTTCAAAGATAAGGCCATCTGGTGACTATCACATCGAGGATCTCGACATTGCAGGCGGGATTCCTGGGGTGATGAAGGAGCTGGGTGAACGATTGAATCTGCGAGCGAGGACGGTTTCCGGTAGCACGCTGGGCGAGGACATAGCACAGGCTACCGTTAGGGACAGCGATGTGATCAGGCCGGTGTTGAGCCCGCACTCAGCGAAGGGTGGCTTGGGTATCCTGTTCGGCAACCTAGCCCCTTGTGGAGCGGTCGTGAAGAGCGCGGCCGTTGTCCCGGAGATGATGTCACACAGGGGTCCGGCACGCATCTTCGACTCCGAGGATGAGGCCACGAGCGAGATCATCAAGGGTTCTATCAAGTCCGGAGATGTCGTCGTGATCCGGTATGAAGGGCCCAAAGGTGGTCCTGGAATGCCTGAGATGCTCACGCCGACCTCCATTATCTCGGGAATGGGGCTGGACAAGGAAGTGGCTCTGATAACGGACGGGCGGTTCTCCGGGGCCACCCGAGGCGCAGCCATAGGTCACGTGTCCCCCGAGGCTGCCGAGAGAGGCCCCATCGCGGCCCTGCGTGAGGGGGACGAGATAGTGATCGACATTGCCAACAACCGGCTTGATGTTGAACTCACTGACGAAGAGATCGCGCGGCGGCTGTCCGAATTGCCTCAGTTCGAGCCCAAGATCAGGGAGGGATACCTAAAGCGCTACACTGAAAGGGTAACGTCGGCGGCTACCGGCGCGGTTCTTGTCTAGGAGTCAGCCATGAAGCTAAGTGGTGCACAGATTCTGCTCGAGAGCCTGGTGAGGGAGGGAGTCGAGGTCATTTTCGGCTTTCCAGGCGGGACGGTCCTTCCCTTGTATGACGTACTACCGCAGTACCCGCAGATTCGGCACATCCTGGTTCGCCACGAGCAAGCGGCGGCGCACGCGGCCGATGCGTACGCCAGGGTCACTGGCAAGGTCGGCGTGTGTCTGGCCACCTCGGGTCCGGGCGCATGCAACCTGGTGACAGGCATTGCCAACGCTCACCTGGACTCCTCTCCAATCGTGGCTATTACGGGGCAGGTGGCCAGAGCTTTCATCGGGAAAGACGCTTTTCAAGAGGTCGACATTACCGGCATTACGGTACCGATTACGAAGCATAGCTATCTGGTTCTCAGGGCGGATGAAATAGCCGTCGCGGTCAAGGAGGCGTTCCACATAGCCGGTAGCGGGAGGCCGGGGCCAGTTCTCATCGACATCCCTCGCGACGTATTCGTCGAGGAAGCCACCTTTCACTATCCTGAACACGTTGAGCTTCGAGGATACAAGCCCACCGTGAAGGGCCACATGGCCCAGGTGAAGAAGGCGGCGAAGGCGATTCATGAGTCCAAGAAGCCGGTCATACTCTCCGGAAGAGGAGTGATCATATCAGGAGCGTTCGAAGAGGTGCGCGAGCTGGCTGAGAAGGCCACTATCCCGGTGATCACAACGCTGTTGGGAATCAGCAGCTTCCCCGAGGACCATGAGCTAAGCCTCGGCATGCTGGGCATGCATGGCACAGCCTACGCGAATCTGGCGGTCGATGGCGCTGATCTTGTCATCGCGATTGGCATGAGATTTGATGACCGGGCAACAGGTAAGGTGAGTGGCTTTGCCCCTCACGCTCAGGTCATTCACATCGACATCGACCCTGCAGAGATAGGTAAGAACGTGCGAGTCGCGGTGCCCATAGTCGGCGACGTCAAGAATGTGCTGAGAGCGTTGAACAAGCAGGTGGAGCCGCAGAAGCGTGATGACTGGATTGAGCGGATCAAGCGATGGCGCCAAGAGCATCCGTCGAGCATAGGGCGAGGGGGAAAGGGGATTCAGCCACAGTACGTCGTGAATAAGATATGTGAAGTTACTGGAGGGAACGCTATCATAGTGACAGGAGTGGGCCAGCATCAGATGTGGGCGGCTCAGCATTTCTGCTACACGAAGCCCAACAGCCTGATCTCGTCCGGTGGCCTCGGAACTATGGGGTTTGAACTGCCGGCGGCGATGGGGGCAAAGGTTGGGAGGCCCGAAGATACTGTCTGGGCTATTGCGGGGGACGGCGGATTCCAGATGACTATCCAGGAGCTGGCGACCCTGGTGCAGGACGGTATCGCCGTGAAGATCGCAATTCTCAACAACGGCTTCCTGGGCATGGTGAGGCAGTGGCAGGAGTTGTTCTATGAGCGTCGCTATGTGGCCACCCCTCTGAGCAGTCCAGACTATGTCAAGATCGCGGAGGCCTATGGGATGCCCGGCGTCCGGGTCACCGCCAAGCCTCAGGTTGGCCCCACGATTCAGAAGGCCATGGAGCACGAGGGGCCATTTCTCATTGATTTCGCAGTCGAGCCCGAGGAGAACGTTTATCCCATGGTGGCACCCGGCTCAAGCCTCTCAGAGATAATCGAACACCCCGACAACAAGGTAGTGGTCAAGGCAAAGCCACGCGAAACAAGCAACTTGTAGGTCCTTTCCGGCCGATAAATCTCCGGAAGGTAGTATATTATGACGAAGCATACTCTAGTCGCCCTTGTAGAGAATAGGCCGGGTGTCTTGAATCGTGTTACGAGCCTGATACGAAGGCGCAGCTTCAACATCGAGAGCATCGCAGTTGGGCACTCCGAGCAAGAAGGGCTATCGAGGATGACCATCGTCGTTGACGGGGCCACCACAGCAGTTGAGCAGGTGCGGAAGCAGCTCGACAAACTGATCGAGGTGGTCAAGCTGACCGATATTACCGGTGAGGGCATGATTGCCCGCGAGTTGGCATTGATCAAGGTCCATGCCACTCCTTCCACCCGGAGCGAGATTATGCAAATCGTCGACATCTTCCGCGCAAAGATCGTTGATGTGTCGGCTGATTCTGTAGTGATAGAGGTCACCGGAGGTGAGGAGAAGATCGATTCACTGTATATCCTGATCAAGAAATTCGGGGTGAAGGAGCTGGCTCGCACAGGCAGGATCGCCTTGACGCGAGGATAGCCTGTGCCATCGCGACAGCGAGATGCATTGGTCGCGTCCGCGGATCAAGGTCACGTAACGAATAGAACGGGGGGTTGATTATGTATTATGACAAGGATGCAGATCTCAAACTGCTTTCGGGTAAGACCATAGGGATCGTTGGCTTCGGAAGCCAGGGGCATGCACATGCCATGAATCTCCGGGACAGCGGATGCAGCGTCGTTGTTGCTGAGGCCAAGGGAAGCGACAACTTCAAGCTGGCCAAGAAGGCGGGCTTCAAGGTAGGGTCTGCTGCCGAAATAGCCAAGGAGGCCGACATCATTACACTCCTTGTGCCTGACAGCATGCATCCTGCGGTGTATCGCGAGATGGAGTCGGGGATAACCAAAGGAAAGATGCTGATATTCGCTCACGGCTTCAATATTCACTACAGTCAGATTGTTCCTCCACGGGACGTTGATGTGACCATGGTAGCGCCGAAGTGTCCGGGCCACATGCTCCGCAGGACGTACACCGAGGGGTCGGGCCCGCCGGCACTAGTGGCCGTCCATCAGGACCCCACGGGCAAAGCCAAGAAGATCGCCCTTGCCTACGCAAAGGGGATAGGATGCACCAGGGCGGGCGTTCTCGACACAACGTTTGCCGAAGAGACAGAGACAGACCTGTTTGGTGAGCAGGTCGTACTGTGCGGTGGTGTGTCTTCTCTCGTCAAGGCTGCTTTCGAAGTACTGGTAGATGCCGGGTACCAGCCGGAGGTAGCGTACTTCGAGTGCATGCACGAGTTGAAGCTTATCGTCGACCTCTTCTATCAGGGCGGACTCAGCTATATGAACTACTCAGTTAGCGATACCGCCGAGTATGGGGGATACATCTCCGGGCCTCGCGTAGTCGGAGATGAGGCCAAGGAGGAGATGGAATGGATTCTATCGGAGATCCAGGACGGGAGCTTTGCCACACGCTGGATACTCGAGAACCAGGCGGGACGTCCTTCGTTTAACAGAATGAGGAAGATGGAGCAGGAGCACGAGATCGAGGTCGTGGGCAAGGAGCTCAGGGGAATGATGCCCTGGCTTCAGGCAAAGTGACGTGAGACAGAGGGGATAGGCTTGGAACGGGTCATCATATTTGACACCACCCTGCGGGACGGGGAGCAGTCTGCCGGGGCAGCACTTAACATCGACGAGAAGCTGGAGATCGCAAGGCGACTTGAGCGATTGAAGGTGGATGTAATCGAGGCTGGCTTTCCATTTGCGTCTCCAGGAGACCTCGAGGCGGTGCGTCGCATATCCCGAGAGGTCCGCGATGCGACTGTGTGCGCTCTGGCCCATGCTCATCCGGGGGCAGTCGATGCGGCCTGGGAGGCCGTCAAGGATGCCAAACGTCCCCGCATACATGTCTTTCTCTCCAGTTCCGAGGTTCACCTCGCCCACCAGCTCCGGAAGACCCAGAAAGAGGCATTGAAGCTCGCGGCCGACATGGTCGCTCGAGCCAGGGGCTATGTTGACGATGTGGAGTTCTCCCCAATGGATGCCACCCGTACCGACCACGAGTTTCTGCATGCCATCATTGAGGCAGCGATCGATGCCGGGGCCACGACGATAAACATACCTGATACGGTTGGCTACACGATTCCCAGAGAGTTCTGCGCGCTGCTGGATGCGGTCTTCAAGAAAGTCCCCAACATCAGGAAGGCCGTGATCAGTGTCCACTGCCACAATGACCTGGGGTTGGCAGTGGCCAACAGCCTGGCGGCCATCGATCACGGGGCACGGCAGATCGAGTGTACAGTCAACGGAATTGGTGAGCGAGCAGGGAACGCCGCACTCGAGGAAATCGTGATGGCGATATCCACCCGCCGAGACCTGTACGACTACGTGGTCGGGGTGGACACGACGCAGATCCACGGGGTCAGCAGGCTGGTCAGTGACGCCACCGGCATGGATGTCCAGCCCAACAAGGCGATTGTGGGCATTAATGCCTTTCGCCACGAATCGGGAATTCACCAGGACGGGGTTCTGAAGGAGCGAAGCACTTACGAGATCATGGACCCGAGGAGCATCGGCCTGGGAGGAAGCACCATCACGCTTGGCAAGTTGAGCGGAAGACACGCTTTCAAGGTCCGGCTGGAGGAGTTGGGCTACGAGCTGGGTGATGAGGAGTTGAAGCGGGCCTTTGCTTCGTTCAAGGATTTGGCCGACAAGAAGAAGGAGATAACTGATCGGGATCTGGAGGCCCTTGTGGCCGAGGAGCATCGCGCGGTTTCGGAGAGATATCATCTGCAACAGGTGCAGGTCTCATGCGGGGACCAGTCGATCCCAACCGCCTCGGTGAAGTTGATCGGGCCGGATGGCTCGCTCGTCGCCGATGCTGCCCTTGGCGCGGGGCCGGTCGACGCTGTTTACCGGGCAATAAACCGCCTGGTGGACGTGCCAAACGAGCTGATCGAATTCAGCGTGAAATCGGTCACGGAGGGCATCGACGCCATCGGCGAGGTCACCATCAGAATACAGAGCGACAACAGGATCTACACCGGCAGAGGCGCGGCGACCGACATTATTGTCGCCAGCGCGAAAGCCTACCTCAATGCCCTCAATCGCCTCCTGGCAGCGATGGACAAGACGTAGCCTAATTCTGGCGATCTTGCGGTAACACGTACGGCTCAGGAAGTGGAAGAACGAGTCTTGCCTTACGCTCTTGTGAATAGTATACTTCAGGAAGCTATGACCTGGGTTCAAGCCGTTTCCGCAGAGGCAGGTCCATCGCGGGGTTCCTAGCCGCAAGCAGCACGGAGACCAGGATAGCAACCAACGACTAGGAGGCCAGAGATGGAGTTCGAGGACAAAAGCCTGACGTGTCGGGAATGTGGTGCTGGCTTCACATTCACCGCAGGTGAGCAGGAGTACTTCAAGTCGCGAGGCCTGCTCAACGAGCCGGGACGATGTTCAGAATGCCGCGCCGCAAGACGCCGGGGAGGCTCTAACCGGGGAGAGCGGCAGTACTTTGATGTCGTGTGCGCAACTTGCGGCAAAGACGCAAGGGTGCCATTCGAGCCCCGTGGCGATCGTCCTGTCTACTGCGATGAGTGCTTCGCCAGCAGCAAAGACACTCGCTAGGCGAGGACTCCCCCACCAAGTACAGGGCCGCAGCACAGGGCAATCACGCAGGCGCTGTCCCGCGCGGCGACATAATCTGTCCCCTTCTGCCGTCGGCCGTGAGCGCCTGACCAGGAGCGTCAGGCACCCAAGAGGACGTGTCCCTCAATCAACGAAGGCGACTTCATTTCCATGCAGCGAGGCCGTCGGCGGCTTCATGGGATGATGGCTACGGCAGATTGTACTGTATGTGACCTGAGGAGAGGACCGTTTTGACCCTAGTCGAGAAGATCCTTGCTGCTCACTGTGGCAGAGACTTAGTCAGCCCTGGGGACCTGATTAGCGTCAGGGTTGATCTGGTGCTCGCTAACGATATCACAGCCCCGCTTGCTATCAGGGAGTTCCAGAAGATCGGGGTCAGCAGGGTGTTCGATCCGCAGAAGGTGGTGATGGTTCCCGACCACTTTGTCCCCAACAAGGACATCGCCTCCGCCGAGCAGGCCAAGATGATGCGGGAGTTCGCCCTGGAACAGCGCCTGGTCTACTTCGAGGTTGGCCAGATGGGCATCGAACACGTCATCCTTCCCGAGAAGGGGCTGGTGCTTCCCGGTGACGTGGTCATTGGCGCTGACTCTCACACCTGCACATACGGGGCGGTGGGGGCCTTTGCCACCGGCATGGGCTCGACCGACATAGCCTCAGCAATGGCCACGGGCGACATATGGATGAAGGTGCCTCCAACGATCAGGTTTATCTATCACGGCAAGCTCGGCAAATAGGTGGGCGGGAAAGACCTTATCCTGCACACGATAGGTGACATCGGCGTGGACGGCGCTCTCTATTCGGCGATGCAGTTCTCCGGGGAGGCGATCGATGACCTTTCGATGGATGGGCGCTTGACTATAGCCAATATGGCGATTGAGGCCGGGGCCAAGGCTGGCATCTTCCCCGTCGATGAGAAGACCGAGATTTATGTAAAGGCAAGGGCCACACGTCCATACACGGTGTACGAGGCCGACGAGGATGCGGAGTACGCTCAGACTATTGAGT
>JAZFSU010000343.1:0-2129 GCA_036446335.1 Dehalococcoidia bacterium
CCGAATACTTGGACGGCGAGACCGGCATGTTCAACCTGGCGATGTTGAAGAGATAGGTGGTCCCCGAGAACGCTTGGAATGGAAGCGGTGACTCGTTGTCGTAAGTCAGGTATTGCTGCTTGGGGAACCGTAACGCCATCAGACAGGTCCCCCATCAATGACCTTGACCCCGTTGTTGAGAGACAAGGCCCCGGATCTGTGACCAACTCCTGTCCCTGATATCTGGCCAAGGTCAGCGTCCTGCAACCCGTTCAAGAACGACGACGCAAACACCGTCGATCCACCGATAGGATTCACTTCTGCGAGGACGATGAACTGGCTTCCACTTGGGGCCGTCAAGTCACGAGTGTATCTGAGAGTCAGGAACCCAGTCGGCGGAGCCTCGCTGCCGAAGACCGTGGCGGTAGCAATCTGTGTGAGCTCTCGAGAAGCCGCTCTCAGGAACACCCTCACCTCATAGACGCCACCCTGGCTGTAGACCATCTCCGCTTGCAGGTAGGCCCCAGTCAGCAAGTCTCCGTTGCCCTTGATGATGACAGCCTGGTGTTGCTGCACTGGCAAAAACTCGAATTCATACTCGATCCGAACCTGGTAGCTAAGGTTGGTGGCTTCCTTGAACCAGCGAAGCAGGTCGGTGCCGTCAAGGAAGTCGCCTGCCAATGAAGCATTGGTGCTGACCTCCACCAGCTTGCCAGTGCGCAAAGTGTAGCGGCCGGTATTCCGCCAATCGAAGAGGTCAACATCCCCCACGTTGGAGATGGGGTCTGTGAAGAATGAATCGAATGGATAGGCGTCCGACTGGGTGAACGTGGGAATGACGAACGGTTGGCGGATGGAGATCATCTCCTGGTCAGCAACCAGGATCCACTCGACCCCGCAGTCATCGGTGTATTTGAAGAGCCCGCAGACGACACCAGTGAATTGTTCGTTGAGCCCGCGCACGAAGCCCTTGCGCTTCTCGAGGATGTCGCCCTCGTTGATGATCATCCCAACAGAGCCCTCCTCGAGCTGCCCTGTGGAATTGTCTAGAGCTCCGCCTCTGGTGTTCAGGCCAGGCCAGACAGCGCCAGGTGGACGCAACGGGAATTCTTGCCAGACGGTCATTAGAACGCGAGGAGACTCTCAAGCTGCGTTGAGCGCAGGAGAGGAATGCGGGAGGTGGTGCTGCCCTGGAAGAAGTCACCAGCCTGGATGAAGCGAGTAGTGTTCGTGCCGACCTTGCGGTTGTTGGCTCTGACCAAACCACGGAGTTTGCCGATGTAGATTTGAGTCATCGCCTGCATGTTGTTGGGATCGGTGTCCAAGATCAGCGCATGAGCCGCAGCGCCGTAGATCAACACGTCGATGTGCTGCTGCGGGATGAACGGGATCTGCACGTCAGGATCGCTGGGCCTGATCTGCCTAGCGAAGTATTCCACCGCCAAGTATGGATCCTCGAAGTCAGTAGGCCGTCCATCCTCGCCGATCGCAGATATGGCTGACAACAGAGGCACCGGGAACAACGAGATCTGCACCCTGTTGTTAGGGCCTTGTTCTTGTCGCACGTAGACAGTCGGCCGGCCGCCACTCTGCCGGACGCCAGCCAGGCGTTGCCGAAACTCGATGTTGGAAAGCTCGCGGAGGGGGACGTTGTTCCAGTTGCCGGGGCGGATCATGTCGAGCAGGCCCAAGTCATCCGGGAGCTCGTAGTCAGCAACCTGGTCCTTGAGATAGACCTTCTGCTCTCGCTTGAGCCAGTCGAAGTAGCCCTCGCGGCGGATGATGTCGGCCTCGGCCTCGAGCACGAACTGGAGGTAGGTGTCGAACTTGGTCTGCCCGGCCGTGGTCGCGTTGTATTTCGCGTCGCCCTGCTTTTCGACGAGCAGGATGACCCGGTTGGTCACTTCTAGGTAGGTGAAGAAGGATCCGGGTGAGACCTGGACTGGCCGTCGGACATCGAGGAAGGTTTCCGCCGAGAATATGCCCACTCGTAAAGACGAGAGGCCAGCCAGGCTGAAGGGGCTAACTCCAGAAGGCTGACTGCTGAGAGTTGCACTGAGAAACTCGAAGCCAGGCAGACCGACCACTCCCCAAAGAGGGTCCCGCTTATCGATGTGGGTGAGCTTGGCGGTGTTGAGGTTTCGGTCATT
>JAZFSU010000344.1:0-4859 GCA_036446335.1 Dehalococcoidia bacterium
CAACATCGGCTCGAGTGTAGTAAAAGGATAATCAGCAACCTTCGGCGTTGCCCTGGATACCGTCCTCAGCAGCGTTGACTTGCCTGCATTCGGAAAGCCCACGATACCGACGTCCGCGATGAGCTTCAAATCAAGGATCACCCACGTATCCTCACCCGGCTCACCGTCATCGGCAATGCGCGGCGCCTGATCGGTCGACGTTGCGAATCGCGCATTGCCACGACCTCCCCTGCCGCCCCTGACTATGACCAACTGCTCATCGTGCTCCAGCACTTCTCCGATCCACGTGCTCTCCTCACAGTTCCTGCCTTCAGTACTCCGCACCTCAGTGCCCAGCGGCACCTTCAGAACAAGGTCTTTGCCCTTCCTCCCATGCATGTTCTTACCCTTACCATGTACCCCATTTCCTGCGAGAAACTGCTTCGGATATCGGAATGCAACCAAGGTAGATGCGCTATGGTTCCCCTCCAGGTAAACGTTCCCACCTTCACCGCCATCGCCACCGTCCGGCCCTCCGAAGGGTACATACTTCTCCCTTCGAAAGCTGATGATCCCATTGCCGCCATCGCCTGCCTTCACATAAATCCGTACTCTGTCAATCAAGCTATTCTCCCCGTTTACGATATTACTATTCTTTAGTTTAATTATAGATGCAAGTAGTTGATGAGTAAAATCAATAATCATAAGGGAGTGGATAGTGTGGATTCCGTATTGGTGCCCCTGTTGAATAACTGTGGACGGAGGGGCAAGGATATCTGATGAGCTGTGGATATTCTGGTGGTCTGATGAAGCTGCACGAGCGGCGGCAGCCTTTGACAAAGAGACATAAAGAGAGCTGGATTATCCACACTCGAACGGGGTTATCCACAGAAAAGCAGGAGTTATCCACAGATTTTATGTTAGCTGAGGAAAAGGGGGCTAGTCTGCCTTGGAATAGAGAGTCTCTCGAATATCGAGTAAATCACGGCGCATCGCGGCGTCCGCATTGACTTCCGCGGTCATTCTCTGGTATCCGTGAAAGATCGTGCTGTGGTCCCTGCCTCCCAGTTCCCTTCCGATTTGAGTCCAGGAACACTGAAGTTCCTCCCGCAGGAGATACATTGCCATTTGGCGCGCCACAGAGGACGGCTTGTCCCGCTTCGCCCCTGTGAGTATCTCAGCAGAGAGGCCAAAGTGGCTGGCAACCACATCGACGATTGTTACCGGAGTGAGGTCGCGCTTGTGGTGGTCAGCGGTTATCTCGGCGAGAGCCTCGGCCGCAAGCTCGACTGAAGGCGGCGACTTGGTGAGTTTCGCGTAGGCCATGACCCGGTTCAGAGCGCCTTCAAGCTCGCGGATGTTCTTCTGGAAGCGGCGCGCGATGAGATCCAGCACCTCGGGTGGCATGGAGGCCTTCAGCTCCTCAGCCTTTGTCTGGAGGATAGCGATGCGGGTTTCGAGGTCGGGAGGCTGCATGTCTACGATCAATCCCCACTCGAAGCGGGAGCGCAACCTGTCCTCCAGGAGGGTCAGGGACTTTGGCGGCCGGTCGCAGCTGATGACGATCTGACGGCCCTCATTGTGAAGGTCGTTGAAAGTGTGAAACAGGCCCTCCTGGGTCTGCTCTTTGCCAGCAATGAACTGAATGTCGTCCAGCAGGATCACGTCCGCACTGCGGTACTTGTCCCTGAAGGCCTCGGTCTTGCCTTCCTTGATGCCACTGATGAACTCGTTGGTGAACTGCTCAGCCGTTACGTACACGGTTCGCGGGTGCGAGCGGAGAACGTGCCAGCCGATGGCGTGCATGATGTGCGTCTTGCCCAGACCGACGCCGCTGTAAATGAACAACGGATTGTAGCTGGTTCCAGGGTTCTCCGCGACCCCCAGAGCCGCAGCGTGCGCCAGACGGTTGCAGCTTCCCACTATGAATGAGTCAAATGTGTATCTGCGATTGAGCTTAGCTGGGCAGGTACGCTGGCCCGATGGGGACGAGGTGGCGCGAACTCGCGTGCCGGACGTGGGAATAGGGGGAATCATAGCTTCGGACTCATCTCCCAGGTGAACTTGGAACTGGACAGTCATCTGCTCCCCCGTGATGTTGGCCAGGGTCTTCTCGATCAAAGGGTGCAGCCGCTTCTCCAAGGACTCTGTGACGAAGGTGCTTGGAACTCCCACTATCAGACTGTGATCCCGCCTGGACAACCCCACAGTGTTGGTGAGCCAAGTCTGGTAGTTAGCCGAACTGACTTTGTGCTTGAGTTCCTCGAGCGCCGCTCGCCAGATATCT
This sequence comes from Dehalococcoidia bacterium, assembly GCA_036446335.1. GTDB lineage: Bacteria > Chloroflexota > Dehalococcoidia > SZUA-161 > SZUA-161 > JAZFSU01. The sequence continues at coordinate 2,267 of JAZFSU010000344.1, forward strand.
GCGGCCGATTTTGCCTTCATGCTACCCCTCGTCGCTACAGACTTGTGAAGCGCAGTCAACACGGTTGATGGTGCTTCAGCGCACCGGAAAGAACCGGCAGGTCACGTTCTTGGGCATAGAGATCCCATTCTTGGAACAGTCCATTCTGATGCGCTTGTTGGGAGGAGTTCCTGGGGACGACTGCAGTAGAGAATAGCAGACGGTGGGATGAGCGTCAAGACGTTTTCAGCACGTTTTTTTGTCCCGCCGAAAAATGTTAGCCCCTCTTTATCTTTGTTACTCAAACTTAACGGAACGCAAAGCTGGGCCCGGCGAGAGCAGGTATGAAGTTCCAGTCGAACGTGCTTATGAGACGGCTGTTCCAGAGCGAGAGTTGGAGCCTTACACTACTCCTCGAATCTCTTGAGGACGATGCAAGCGTTCTGGCCTCCGAAGCCGAAGCTGTTCGAGAGCGCTACCCTGACGTCCTTGTTCCTGGCCTTGTTCGGCACATAGTCGAGGTCGCACTCCGGATCGGGGTTCTCGTAGTTGATAGTGGGATGTATTACGCCTTCGGTGATTGTCTTGATGCAGGCGACAGCTTCCACGGCCCCTGAACCGCCGAGAAGATGTCCGACCATTGACTTTGTGGAGCTGATGGGCAGCCGTTGTGCATGGTCTCCGAAGAGCCTCTTGATTGCCAGCGTCTCGATGGCATCGTTGAGGGGCGTCGACGTTCCGTGGGCGTTAATGTAATCAACCTCGTCGGGTTTCACATTGGCGTCTTCGAGCGCCCAGGTCATGGCCCGCACTGCTCCATTCCCATCGCTGTCAGGGGCCGTCACGTGGTAAGCGTCACTCGAGATACCTGAGCCGGCAACTTCAGCGTAGATCGGGGCACCCCTGCTCAGGGCGTGATCCAAGCCCTCCAGGATGAGGACTGCCGCCCCCTCGCTGGGAATGAATCCGTCTCGCTGGGCATCGAACGGGCGACTAGCCTTGGTCGGGTCGTCGTTTCTGGTGCTCAGCGCTTTCATGACGCAGAACCCGGCTATCCCTGTAGGCGTAAGGCCCGCCTCTGTGCCTCCAGCCACCATGACGTCTGCCTTGTTGTGCCTTATTAAATCGGCTGCCTCGCCAATCGCCTGTGTTGCGGCAGCGCAGGCGGTAACGGTGGTGGAAGTGTACCCCTTGAGCCCGAATATCAGGGAGATCTGTCCGGCCGCCATGTTGGGCAGGATCAATGGCATGAACAGCGGGGACAGCTTCATTGCCCCCCTTGTCATGAGCGTGCGGCAGCCGTCTTCAGCCTCGGGGAATCCCCCCAAGCCGTTCCCTACGAGCACACCCAGCCGGCTGGCATCTTCTCGGTCAATGTTGAGCCCGGAGTCGGCGATGGCGTCTCTGGAGGCGGCGACAATATACTGGCTGAACCGAGCCATCCTGCGCGCTTCCTTGTGGTCCATGTAGTTGCGGGGATCGAAGCCCTTCACCTCCCCGGCTATGGTGCAGGTCAGGCCGCTGGCATCGCAGACTGTAAGCTCAGCGATGCCGGATCTGCCCTCGACCAGGCCTTGCCAGTACTCGTCCACCGTGAGCCCCAGGGGCGTTATCGCCCCCATGCCCGTGACGACAACGCGGCGCCGACCCTTCGGGCCCTTCTTCGCGCGCTTGGCTCGAGGCTTTGGCGCGGGCTCGACCGGGTCCTTTTCCGCGATGCTGGTGAGCAAGTCGTCAAGTTGCTTGTCGACCATGGTGGTAGTAGCGCTTGGCTGCTCCATCTTTGACTTGGCTCGCCTCATCAACTCCTCCTGGCCGGCGCTGCCGGTTTTCTTTCCCTTCTTAACCATCTCTAGTAGACCTCGGGCCGCAAGCCCTTCACAAGTTCGATGACTTCGGCGACCAGGAACAGTGATCCAGTCGCGCAGATGAGGTCGCGCCTGCCGGCTCTCAGCTTGGCTTCGATCACCGCCTGTGCCACATCTTCCATTATTGCTACAGTTGCGCCCCGCTGTGCGAACTCTCCAGCCACCACGCTGGGGTCAGTAGCCCGAGGGTGGCGGGAACGAGTCGCGATCACATAATGGGCCAGCGGGGCGAGTTCACCAGCGATCCCCGCTACGTCCTTGTCCGCCGACGCCCCTATTATAAGGACTAAGCGGTCAAAGTGGAAGTACTGATTGAGGGCGTCTTTCAATGCCTTTGCCGAATCGGCGGTATGGGCGCCGTCGACAACCATCAGCGGTCTTCGCTTCAGGATCTGTAGACGGCCCGGCCAGCGGGTCTGCTCAAGTCCGGCTTCGATCACTGGCATGGAGAGACCAAGCGCCTCCAGGGCAGCGACTGCGGCAGCGGCGTTCTGCGCCTGGTGTTCGCCGAGCAACGGCATCGTGAAGCTGTAGGAGTCGCTGAGCCCTCTGACTTCGAGGGACTGGCTGGCCAGATTGGAGCTCACCTTCCGCCATCCGATGTCGCTTCCCACCATGATGAGCGTCGCTCCTCTGCTCTGACAGGCGTCTCTGACCACGGTCGCGGCTTCCTCAGCCTGCTGCGAGCAGACCACGATGGCATTCTGCTTGATGATGCCTGCCTTCTCGGCGGCTATCTCGGCGAT
>JAZFSU010000345.1:0-3897 GCA_036446335.1 Dehalococcoidia bacterium
ATCCGTCTTTCCACAGACCGCGCAGTTTCGCATGCATGGTGGCCCCGGGGGCCTGCATCAGTTGGGCATAGTCCTTGGTCAGTATCGGAATATCGTCGGGATGAACAAGGTCGAAGATGCTCCTGCCGTGGCGCTCTTCGACTGAGTAGCCGGTTACCTTCTCCAGCGATGGGCTCTCGTACCGAATAGCACCGTCGTTGCCCAGAACGACGATGACCTCCGAAGAGTTCTCGATCAGGGCTCGGAAATGCTCTTCTCGTTGCTGCAATGCCTCTTCAGCTTCTTTGCGCTCGGTGACATCGTAAAAGCTCGAAAACAGGGCTTGCTCACCTTCGAACGTCATCGGCTCGACCGAAGTCAGTACCCAGAAGGGGGTGCCGTCTGCCTTCTGGACGTGTACCTCGTAGTTGTGGAGATGACCCTGCTCCAGCAGAGTGCTCAAGACTGCTTCACGGTCGGCCGGATCGTGGTAGAAGTCCGGGGTCTTCAGTCCAGAGATGTTCTCCGACTGCAATCCGAATGTCGAAATGAGGTGCTTGTTTGTGTACAGTATCTGGCCGTCAGACTTTCTGCTAATCAAGGCTGGTATCGGCATCGCTTCCACGATGGATCGGAACCTCTCCTCGCTCTCGCGCAGCGCTGACTCGCTCTTCTTGCGCCTTGTGATCTCCTGTTTCAATCTCACGTTCGTCTTGTAGACTTCGGCTGTGCGTTCGGCCACGAGTTCCTCGAGGTGATGCCGGTGTTTCTCTAGTTCCGCCTCCATCCCTTTGCGCTCTGTGATATCACGCACCGCAACCATATATGCCGGTCGGCCTTGGTATTGAATGAGCTGACCGGTCGCTTCAGTGTCCCTCAGTTCTCCATCTTTGCGCTGCAGTCGGCCTTCGATAAACCCGGGGATCTCCTCGCCCGACATTCGACTCTTGTATCTTTGATCGTAGTCACTTCTCTCAGCGGGCGCGATCAATTCCTGGAAGCGCTTGCCCAGCAGTTCGTCAGACGAATAGCCAGAGATCTTCCCTGCAGCCATGTTGGCGAACTTGATGACCTCATCCTGGATGATTGCCACGCCGTCTCTTGCCTGCTCCACGAGTGCCGAGTACTTCGCTTCGGACTCCTTCAGGGCTTCCTCAGCCAGCTTCCGCTCGGTGATGTCACGGAAACTGGTGATGACGCCCCCGATGGCTGGGTCATCGATGAGGTTGTTGCCCAGGACTTCGAGGGTGCGCCATGAGCCGTCCTTGTGCTGGACGCGAACCTCGGTTTTGAAAGTGCCCCATGGGCTCAGCAGGAGTTCACCCAGCGCGACTGATGCCTTGTCGAGGTCGTCCGGGTGAACGGGTTCGAGAACGTTCGCTCCAATCTGTTCCTCTGGCCCATATCCCATCAGGTCTTTGAAGGGGGGGCTCAGATAACGGAGTCTTCCGTCGGGATCGATAATTGACATGGCATCCAGGGAGTTCTCGACGAGGATTCTGAAGAGGTGTTCGGAATCCGTCTCCCCCGGCGCCTCCGGCTTGCCATCGATCTCTCGCGCTTCCAAGACTGCAATGCGCCGGCGTGCCGCCCCCAGCTCCGTCAGGAGCTGGGCTTTCGACCTGTTGTCGTCCTTCATGGTCGCCCTCCAGTATCACCCACCACGGCTGCGATGTATATTGATGCTCCAACCTTCTATTGTAAGACTCTTGCCAGAATATGTGAAGTCCTGAAGCAGGGCTTCAATCTGTGGGTTGGCGAGAGGACATGGGCAGCTGTCATTGCTCCGACAACGGAGCCAGAGCCGTTTGCCCTGAGCCCTTCGGCAGGCTCAGGACAGGCCTGTCGAAGGGCCGTTCATGGTTCGACTAGCTCACCACGAACGGCGCCACGAATCGCAATGGCCATCGGAACAGCCATTTTCACCCTCGCCAACCCTCTGCCATCAAGGAAGAGGGTTAGGGTGAGGATCGGGCCGCCGGACGGGAGGCGCGCTCAATTGCCGAAGCGGCAGCGGGACTTGACACCGTAGAAAGCCTCAAGGCTCCTACTCGTAGCGCAACGCATCGATCGGATTCAGTCGTGCGGCGCGCATGGCCGGATAGACACCTGCCACGATCCCAATCGCGATTGCCACAAGGAAGGCGATCACGATCATGTCCAGCGTGACCACGGTCTCAATCGTGGAAAAGTTCATGGTGATCGATCCCGACAGCAGTTTCGACGCGCCGATCCCTACCCCGATACCAACCAGGCCGCCGATTATGCTGATGGAGGAAGCTTCAAGCAGGAATTGCATCAGGATATCGCGGCGCTTGGCTCCCACCGCTTTTCGGATGCCTATTTCCCGGGTCCGCTCCGTTACGGAGATCAGCATGATATTCATGATCCCGAGGCCCGCTACCAGAAGCGCGATCGCGGCGGTGACGGACAGCAGCATGGTGAGTGTATCGCTGGTCTCGGTGAGCGTCTCCTCGATGTCCTGCTGGCTGGTGATGGAAAAGTCATCCTCGTCACCGAGGGGGATTCGGTGCTCCTCACGCAGCAGTTCGGTGACCTGCGCGATGGCGAGATCATCTTTGCTGTCATCCACCACCTGCAGGTAGATCGAGCTCACGACGTGTTCGCCCCCGCTGGTCCGCTGCGGGCTGAGCCGGTACATGACTGTGGTAATGGGAACGAAGACCGAGTTGTCGGCGCCCATGAAGCCGCCCTCGCTCTCCAGAACTCCCACGACTGTAAACTGGCGCTGAGATATCTTCAGGGTCTGGCCGACAGGGCTCATCTGCCCAAAGAGGTCCTCGGCCACGCCGCTGCCCAGCACGCAGACGGAGGCCCTGCGGTCGACGTCATATTGCGTAATGAACTGGCCGTCAGCCACGGTCTTGCTGCGGGCCTCTTCGTAGTCGGGAGTCACGCCGTACACTCGGGCCCTCACGTTCTCCCCGCTGACCACGATCTGGGCGGACGTCGACGCCTCCGGGGCCACGAGTTCCACGGCAGAGGTGTCCGGAGAGCTAGCAATTGCCTGGGCGTCCTCGTACGTCAGGGTGGTGGCGCTGCCTGCGGCCATCCTCACGAACCCCTCGGAAGAGGCTCCGGGCTGGACGATGAGCAGGTTCGATCCCATCTGGCCAATCCGGTCCAGCACCATCTGCCTGGACCCTTCCCCCACCGATGTCAGGGCGATCACCGAGGCAATGCCGATGATCACCCCCAGCATCGTCAGGGACGACCGGAGCCGGTTGGCGAAGATGCCACGGAGCGCCACGGTCAAAGTGGCAAGGTGAATCATCATCGCAGCACCTCCTCGTCGCTCACCAGGCCGTCGCGTATGTTGATGATGCGATCGGCATACTCGCCGATCTCCCGCTCGTGCGTGACCATGACAACGGTAATGCCGTCGACGCGATTCAATTCCGCGAAAAGCCTCATGATGTCCTCGCCGGTTCGGGTATCCAGGTTTCCCGTGGGCTCGTCGGCCAGGATGATGGCCGGTCTGTTTACCAGTGCCCGGGCTATAGACACGCGTTGCTGCTGGCCGCCGGAAAGCTCGTTGGGCTTGTGACTGGCCCTGTCCGCCAGGCCGACCTTTTCCAGGGCCGCGAGTGCCTGCACTTTCCGGTTCTTTGCGCCGTTGTATATGAGGGGCAGCTCAACGTTGGCCAAGGCGGAAGTCCTCGGCAGGAGGTTATAGGTCTGGAAGACGAAGCCGATCTTCTTGTTCCTGATATCGGCCAGCTGATTGTCATTGAGCTTGCCGACATCCACTCCGTCCAGCTCATATGTTCCGGAGCTCTGCTGGTCCAGACACCCGATGATGTTCATCAGCGTGGACTTCCCCGAACCGGATGGCCCCATGATGGCCACCATTTCTCCCCGCTTGAACTCGAAGCTGACTCCCCTGAGGGCGTCCAC
>JAZFSU010000346.1:0-3562 GCA_036446335.1 Dehalococcoidia bacterium
CTGCGACAGTGCCGTGCCGACGACCGATTGACAGTGCCAACGGCGCGGAATTAGAATGCGACCGGGCGCCCATAGCTCAGCGGATAGAGCATCGGTCTTCGGAACCGAGGGTCGGGGGTTCGAATCCCTCTGGGCGCGCCACATTTCGAGACTAGAATGCCCATCCGAGCAAACCTGCGGGAGAGGCATTTCTTGTTCTTGCTAACAAACTGCTAACAGGAACTCACAGACAAGACCATTGGCGGTACGGTCTGTCAATCATCCCCATGTTCGTTCAGTGGTGACCTGCCTTCCCAGGTGAGACAGAAACGGGGGAGCAGCAATGCTACCGCTTCTGCCATTGCGCTGAGACACGCGGCAGGACGTCGTCCGGCCGGCAGAGGGCCAATTTCCGTACAGTCGCTTGCGTGTGACCAACCTCAGTCCGTGGTTGCCGCGTGCTATCAGCCGAAGTGCCCCGGCAGAGATTCCGCGAGTACCGTATTTCTGGTACAATCGGGCTGGCACACCGATGAACCCGATTGCCGGGTCCAATGCGCTCATACGGGAGGTGAGAAATGCCCGCAATATCTCCGGGGGAACTGCTCCAGACCCTCATTCGTTTCGACACGACCAATCCGCCTGGTAACGAAGCGGAGTGTATTCAGTACATAGATGGGCTGCTGACCGAGGCGGGCCTTGAGACAACTCTCCTGGCCAAAACCGCCAACCGTCCCAATCTTATTGCCCGATTGAAGGGCCAGAGCACTGCGCCACCGCTGTTGCTGTACGGGCATGTGGACGTGGTGACAACAACTAACCAGAACTGGACACATCCGCCTTTCGAGGGCAAGATCCTGGATGGCTGGGTTTGGGGCCGAGGCGCCCTCGACATGAAGGCCGGCATCACCATGATGTTAGCTGCTGTGCTGAAGGCCAGGGCTGAAGGCCTGGCTCCAGCCGGTGACATCGTGCTCACCATGCTATGCGACGAAGAGGCGTTTGGTCACCAAGGAGCCGAGTTCCTGGTGGAAAACCACGCGGAGCACTTTCAGGGCATTCGCTATGCCCTCGGAGAGTTTGGCGGTTTTACCATGTACATGGGCAAGCGAAGGTTCTATCCTATTCAGGTCGCCGAAAAGCAGATTTGCTGGATTAAGGCTTGTGTGCGTGGTGAAGGCGGGCACGGAAGTATGTCGGTGAGGGGTGGTGCGATGGCGAAGCTGGCCCAGCTACTCCAGCGGCTAGAACAACACCCCTTGCCAGTCCACATCACACCGGTTGCACGTGACATGATAAACACCATGGCCTCAGCTCTCCCGTTCCCTGCCGGCTATGTGTTGCGTCGGCTACTTAACCCCCGCCTGACCGACATCGTACTTCGGCTGCTCGGCGAAAAGGGGAAAGTGCTTGAGCCTCTACTTCGCAACACAGTCAACGCAACAATCGTGCGTGGTGGCGAGAAGATCAATGTGACCCCTTCTGAAGTCGTGCTCGAAATTGATGGACGCCTGCTCCCCGGGTATCCCCCGGAGGATTTGATGGCTGAACTGCACCAGGTTGTTGGTGATGAAGTGGAACTCGAACTCGTCCTACATCATCCTTGTCCTGGCGATCCTGACATGGGACTGTTCGACACATTGTCGAGTATCTTGCGGGAGCGCGACCCAGGCGGCGTACCCTTGCCTATGCTATTGCCCGCAACCACCGATGCGAAATTCTTCTCGCGGCTGGGCATCCAGACGTATGGCTTCACACCGATGGTCTTACCTGAAGAATTCAACTTCCTGCAAACCATCCACGCGGCAAATGAACGCATCCCGGTTGAAGCCCTTGATTTCGGCACGGAAGCCGTCTACAGAGTTCTGCAACGTTTCGGGAGCGAATAGAGCGTGCTGGCACCCCCAGGGCTGCGTAGTCACAGCGGCTGCCCACGGACTCCCACTGCCGATCTGTACGCATGAAAGGGCAAACATCCCGATGTTTGTCCGGTGGTGAGTACGCCCGGATCAAGGTCGCCGCTGACGTCAGCGCTCTCCTGAGAGGCCGTCACTTTCGCGTCAGGGGCCGGTATCGCCAGCACCAATCTTGAGGCTGAATGGCAAGGTGCTACGTTGACTATGGGAATAGAACTGCTATTCCGGCACTCCTTCTGGCCTGGGGACTAGTAGTTGGTCGAATGCGGCGGCAGCGGCTTCCTGGAGACCTGGAGCGATATGACTGTAGGTATCAAGCGTGACTTGTATGCTGGCATGACCAAGCCTTTCCTGGACTATCTTGGGATGGACGTCATGCTTCAGCATCAGGGAGGCGTGGCTGTGCCTGGCATCGTGGTTACCATTCGATCCCATCGTGGTTACCATTCGATCGGCGACTCAGACGAGCTGTTAGTGAGTTCCAAACGCCCGAAATGGCGGTGACTATCTCCTTATAGTTTGCGGAGATACCAGTCGAGATGATGGTGACTACGACATATGCAGCGAGGAAAATCCCTATGCCAGGACCACCCACGACTCCCGAGAACACCCATATCCATGCAAGTGCCAGAGGAAGGAAGACAAGTGCATGAACCGACACATCTCCGAAAGCGAATTCAGTGCTGATGAGCTGAGAGACCACTTCCACGAAGAGCCTGACAGCAATGATGATAATGAAGAGCAGAGAGGCAGCCAGCGCGGGACCCCAGGGCCACGCTTCGGCAAACCGTATGACGGCGCTGTCGGCGTTGTTGAGAAACCCGGTTGCCGCGGGGATTATGTCGCCCAGAGATTGCAGCAGCGAACCCGCGTCCAGGGAGGCGAAGAAGGTGATGATGGTCAGCACACCGGCTACCAGACCGACCAGCAGAAGGACTATCTTCAGGGTGCCCATGCTATTCCCCCAAGGTTTCGTGATAGTCTAAACCCTGTCGTCGCATTATGCAATGCTGGCGTTCTGAAAGCGCATCAGGGCGGCAGATCAGCCTTGCTTTGTGCCGCGCCATGACCTAACATGCCTGCAAGGGAACGACGCCCGACGCCGGCGATCGCCGGTGCCGGGGGAGGCGGGGCGGGAACTGAGCGTACAGATCAGCGGCCGCAAGGTCCTGGCCGGCATCACGGTCGTCACGTTGCTCCTGTTCCCTTTGATACTCTTCGTCGAGGGGCCCTTCCGGGTGGCCCTGGCGCTCCCTTTCGCCCTGCTCTTTCCCGGGTACAGCCTGCTGGCAGCGCTCTTCCCGAGACGGGACGACCTTCCCGGCGTTCGGCGTCTCGCGTTCAGCGTCGGGGGGAGCGTCGTCATCCTGGTATTGGCCGGCCTGGTGCTCAACTTCACCCCCTGGGGCATCCAGCCTCTCCCGGTCTTCATCACGTTGAGCATCCTCATCCTGGTGACCTCGTTCATCGGCTGGCGGCGGCAGGAAGAGCTACCCCGGGCTGACCGCCTGAGCCTCCACATTGGGGCCATCGTTCCCGGCTGGGGCGGAAAGGACCGGCTGAACCGGGCGCTTTCCGTTTTCCTGATCGTCGCCGTCGCCGTGGCGGCCGGAAGCCTGGGGTACGCCATCGCCACTCCCAAACTCTCGGAGAGCTATACCGAGTTC
>JAZFSU010000347.1:0-5224 GCA_036446335.1 Dehalococcoidia bacterium
GCAGCAGCCCACACAGGCTACAGTGTCGAGGTCGAACTCGCGGTCAGGAGTGGTCTCGCCTCGGTCTATGCCCAGCCTCCGCCTCCACGCGTCAAGGACGATGTAGCCGCCCTTCATATGACAGGCAGTACCGAGGCATACCCTGATGGAGTGCTTTCCAGGAGGCGTAAGCCTGAACTGATTGTAGAACGTCACGACGCCGTAGACATCAGTCTCCGGCACGTGCAGAAACTCAGCGACCTCGGACATGGCCTCCAACGGAAGATAGCCCAGCCTTCCCTGGACTTCCTGCAAGATTGGAATGAGATTGCCCTTGTTCCTCCCGAATCGCTTCAAGGCCTTTCGGGTCTCGGCACCGATGGCGGCCTGTTGTTCAGCAGTACTCTTCATTTGCGTTCTTCTTGGATCTTGCAACTCGCCTCAGATGTGTCTGAACGCACAAAGTAGAGGGGGCTAGCTGCCACTGTCATTCGCCCCGCATTGCCGGCAACGGCCCTCCAGGTGACAATTGGCGTCGCGCAGGATATCCAGGAGCAACTGCCTATGAGCCGTGACCGGCCTGCTCTCGATGGCCGGTTGCGGTTGACTCGCATTCTCATAGTTTCATTGTAGCAGCTAGCGGGATGACCCGCAAAATGCGGCGGCAGCAGGAACAGACATCGTTGAACGAACCGGCCGCTGGGCATTGCGGCCCATCGTGGTAGCCAAAAGGCTACTTGGCAGCTCGCCTTGCCGTCGGCTTGAGGGTCTGTCTCAGGACCTCGTCGATGTGATCCGCGAGGGCGAACTTGAGACTCTGCTTGACGTGCGGTGGGACATCTTCCAGGTCCTTCTCGTTGTCCTTGGGAAGGATGACCTTCTTGATACCCGCACGATGCGCCGCGAGCATCTTTTCTTTGAGTCCGCCTATGGGCAGAATCTTGCCCCTAAGTGTGATCTCGCCTGTCATGGCAATCTCTCGTCTAACCGGCCTGTTCGTCAGCGCGGATGCAAGGGCTACCGCCATCGTGATGCCGGCTGAAGGCCCGTCCTTCGGGATTGCGCCTGCGGGAACGTGGATGTGTACGTCGTTCTTGCTGTGGAAGTCATCCTTGACGCCGAGTGCCTTGGCCTTGGAACGAGTGTACGTGAGCGCTGCCCTGGCCGATTCTTGCATCACGTCGCCAAGCTGCCCGGTGAGAATCACGCCACCATTTCCAGGGATGACGCTGGCCTCTACCGAAAGCACATCTCCGCCAAAGGGCGTCCAGGCAAGCCCCGTAGCGACCCCGACCTCGTCCACCATCCCAGCCATCTCGTATCTGAACTTCGGGTTTCCGAGGAACTTCTTCAGATTGCGGACGGTGACCGTCGTGGTCTTCTTGCCGTTTTCAGCGACCTGGCGAGCAGCCTTGCGGCAGATCGTGCCGACCTCCCGCTCCAGATTCCGCAGGTCAGCTTCTCTCGTGTAGTTTCGTGCTATTGTCAGAATGGCGTCGTCGGAGATCCTGAGCATGCGAGGGGAGAGGCCGTGTTCCTTGAGCTGCTTCGGGATCAAGAACTGCTTGGTGATGCTGAGCTTCTCCAACTCAGTGTATCCGGAGAGTTCGAGAATCTCCATTCTGTCCCGCAGCGCCGGGGGAATTGGGTCGACGAGGTTGGCCGTGGTGACAAACATGACCTTCGAGAGGTCAAAGGGGACCTCGAGATAGTGATCGCTGAACGCGAAGTTCTGCTCCGGGTCAAGAACCTCCAGCAGCGCCGCCGACGGATCTCCCCGGAAGTCGGCCCCGATCTTGTCGATCTCATCGAGCATGAACACGGGGTTGTTCGAGCCCGTGCGGCGAATGCCCTGAATGATCCGCCCCGGCAGAGCACCGACGTAGGTGCGCCTGTGCCCGCGAATCTCTGCCTCATCCCGCACGCCACCGAGTGACATACGGAAGAAGTTTCGTCCGGTCGCTCGGGCAATGGAATGTCCCAGCGAGGTTTTGCCCACTCCAGGGGGCCCCACGAAGCAGAGGATGGGCCCTTTCATGTCATGTTTCAGCCTTCGCACTGCAAGATAGTCGAGGATCCTGTCCTTGACCTTCTCCAGGTCATAGTGGTCGGCATCAAGGACTCGCTTCGCCTCTGCCACGTCGAGATGGTCTTCAGTGCTGGTTGCCCACGGCAGGGAGACCAGCCAGTCGAGGTAGGTTCGTGTCGTTGAGTACTCCGCGGCTTGGGGCGGCATCTTGGAGAGGCGGTCGAGCTCCCGCTCGGCCTCCTTCATAGCCTCTGGGGGAAGCTTGGCCTCCTCGAGCCTTTGCCTGAGCTGGTTGATCTCTACAGTGCGCTCGTCGACTTCGCCCAGCTCCTTCTGTATGGCCTTGAGCTGCTCACGGAGAAAGAACTCTCTCTGGGCCTTGTCCATCTCGGTCTTGACTTGGGACTGGATCTTCGTTCCAAGCTCCAGGATCTCGAGCTCCCGGTTGACAAACGGCGACAGCTTCTGCAAACGCGCTGGTATGTCCAACGTCTCCAGCAAGTCCTGGCTTTCTTCGAGCTTGAGGTTTATGTGGGCTGCCAAGAAGTCGGACAGGGTCCCGGGGTCCGTGATGCTCGCGGCCGCCAGAGAAAGCTCGTCCGGCAGGTTGGGGGACAGAGTGACTACCTTTTGAAACTGTGACTGGAGGTTTCTCAGAAGGGCTTCGATCTCAGTACTCTTCTCGATCGCTTCCTCTTTGATGACTTCGATCTTCGCCTTGACGTAGGGCTCCGTCTGCACGATCTCTCGCAGTCTGATCCGGCTGATCCCCTGCAGCAAGGCGCGGATCGTCCCATCAGGCATCTTGAACATCTTGGCGATGACTGCTGCCGTGCCTATGGCGTAGAGATTGGCAGGTGGAGGTTCCTCGACGCCCTGGCGCTGCGCAAATATTCCCAGCATCTTGTCGCCGGTAGCGGCCTCGTCGATCAGCCTGATCGTATGTTCCTCACTGGCGACGAGGGGGATCAGCAGAGAGGGATAGACCACCATCTCTCGGCTGGGAAGGAGGGGCAGTTCCTCAGGAACCGAAACCTCGGCGGGCTTTTCGTCTGTCTTCTCGTCTACTGGCAGCATCGTCTTCCTCCCTGCGACATCTGTTAGATGCCCCGGATTATGAATGTCTGGGTCCGCCTGGTCTTGGACTTGGGCAGGACGACCACTACGAGACCATTCTCGAAGGAAGCTCTGGCTTTTGTCGTGTCAACGGCCCCTGGGAGCTTGATGGTTCGCCCGAAAGGCCCGCTGGCAATCTCCATTTGATGATATACACACTTTCTCCCCGGCTCCAGCTCTCTTTTCCTCTCACCCTGTATTGTGAACGTGTCCGGGGCGACCTCTATCCGAAGGTCGGACTCCTTGACCCCTGCGAGCTCGACGGTGACGACGAAGCTAGTATCGGTCTCATACAGATCAATAGCTGGCTCCCAGACCATCGGCGAGAACCTTACCATGGGAGGTTTTCTCCCCGCGAAGTGGTCGAGCAGCTGGCCCATCTCCAGCTGCATGGCGCCTATGTGGGTGAGCCAATCCCGGCTGAACTGACTCATGGTGTCCTCCTTCCTGGCGACTCTTCCGCCAACATCGTGTGAGGTGGACATATTATATACATAGGAGAGGGTAGGTTCAATGCCTGCCCCGCTTCGGCTTTGCCCACACAGGGCCTGCACCCCATGATACATTGGATTTCCAGTGCCACCCCTGCAGAGGGGTGCCGCATTTGGGTCATCGCGGGTCGGCTGGTATACTGGAGCCATCACAAACAGGTGGTGAAACAATATGGGCCCTCTTGATGGAGTTAGAGTACTGGACTTGTCGAAATACGGGCCGCCGAGATACTGCTCGATGATACTCGGTGATCTGGGGGCGGACGTTATTGTTGTTGAGATGCCAAGGACGGCGGGACAGAATCTCGATATCGTGACGGACGACGTTGGGTACATCTACATAGGGGCCAGCCGCAGTAAAAGGAGCATCGCCATCAACCTGAAGAAGGAGGAGGGCAAGGACATCCTGCGCCGGCTGGTTGAGAAGACGGACGTTCTCATGGAGTCGAACCGGCCGGGGGTGATGAAGAAGCGCGGAATGGACTACGAGGCTCTCAGCAAGGTCAATCCGCGCCTCGTCTACTGCTCGATGACCGGATACGGCCAGGACGGGCCGTATGCCCAGAGGACTGGCCACGAGATCAACTTCTCAGCCGTATCGGGGATCATGGGGCTCACCGGCAGCAGGAACGGCCCGCCCGTGTATCTGCAGTCGCCAATAGTTGCTGACTACCTTGGAGGTGTCACTCAGGCTGTCATCGCTATCGTAGCTGCGCTGTACGCAAGGGAGAAGATCGGCAAAGGTCAATACATCGACGTTTCGATCACGGATGGGGCGGCGTTTTATCATTGCCTTGACGGGCAGAAGTACCTGCTCGATGGAAACGTGCCGGAGCGGTCGGAGTGGCCTTCGGGTACCGACATGGCGTGCTACAACGTCTACACGGCGAAGGACGGGAAATACTTCACGGTGGCCTGCCCGGAGCCCTGGCTTTGGGAGAAGCTGTGCGGGCTGGTGGGCAGGGAGGACTTTGTCGTGTCGCAGTTTGCCCCGATCGACAAGCAGGATGAGATGTACGGGGTTCTATCGGAGGTCTTTGCGACCAAGGACAGGGATGAGTGGGTGCGGATTCTGGAGGAGGCCGACATCAGCGTCGGTCCGGTCTATGACTTCAAGGAGATGTTCTCCGATCCTCATTTCGTTCAACGCGGTATCGCCGTCGAGGTGGACCACCCCAAGCTGGGCAAGCTGAAGCTGCTAAACACGCCTTTCAAGTTCTCCGAGACCCCGGCTGAGGTGAGGGCCAGGCCACCGCTGTGGGCGGAGAACACCAGAGAGGTGCTGAGCCAACTTTTGGGGTTGAGCAACGAGGAGCTGGACCGACTGGTGCGCGAGGAGGTCGTCGAGTAGACTCTCCTCATCCCGGAGCTCGACCGAAGGTAAGAGCGATGTCGAGTAGACTGCAGGGACGTTATCGCGATCAAGAAAGCGATTCTGGGGATCGAATAAGCGGGCGGCTGGCGGGGCAGCCATCGAGAGGATGCATAGCTTCGGCACCATCGGCACGGAGCTGCTATCTGCACTTGTCAGGGCCACAGCGGCGTGCTAGAATGGCTGGCGTCATCTATTGGCTCGGGGCGCTAGCTCAACTGGCAGAGCAACTGACTC
>JAZFSU010000348.1:0-3458 GCA_036446335.1 Dehalococcoidia bacterium
CTTCAGGATGGTCACCCAACGGACGATTCAAGCCTTGTTCTGTGGACGCCGTGGCATTGTGGGAGATGAGTGTCGTGGAATCGACACACAGAAAGGCGCAGTTGCGAGTCCTGCGCCCCCCCGTACTCATAGTTGCATCCGCAGGCTCTTGAGACAGGGTCGTGTCAAACTCCTATCGGCTGCGGCGCAGTCAGGTCTCCTCAGGTCGCCTCTCCCCATCGGCCCCGCAGCCTGGGCATGACGGGAGGGTAGACGTCTAGCGTGGTCTCGGCCTACGCATGCGAGCCGGGGGCTTCTTCTTCGGCGTGCCTTCCAGTCTCCTTCTCAGATAGTAGAGCAGGGCGCCACCGATCGGCAGTGCGGCTGTTACCAGGCCAACAATTATCCACACGGTGGCCGATGGCGTGTTCCCTGTTGCAACGCTCGTAGCGGGCATGGCGGTCGGTTCGGGTGGAGGCACTGGTTCCGGTGTCGGCGCGGGCGTGGCCGTGGGCAGTGGGCTGGGTGTGGGGATGGTGGTCCCGGCGGGCGTATCCATGGGGGCCGGGCCTGGTGTGAGGACAGGCGTGGGCACGGGGCTGGGAATGGGGGTTGGCACTGGCGTAGGAACAGGAGAAGGAGTAGACGCAGGCGTGAGTTCGGGAGTGGGAACAGGTGTTGGGGTGGGTGACGTGCCCACCGAGAACGTTGTCCCGGCGCTGAAGCCCCCGGCGGTAACGACCACGTAGACAGGGTCGTCCGTGCCTTCGGGGACCATGAAGGTAGCTGTCAGATTGCCAGCCGAGTCAGACATGGGTCTCGGCGAGGGCGTTACGTCTATTGTTCCTGTGAAAGACGAAATCAACTCCATCTTGATGTAGCTGTATGCCGGGAACCCCGTTCCGCTGACCGCCACCTCTGATCCCGGCGGTCCGCTAGGTGGAGACACGCGTATGGAGCTGGCATAATCAGGTGTGGGGGTAGGTGCTGGTGTAGGTGGCGCAACCACTTCGAACTTTCGCCCGGCCTGGGAGCCGCCGGCGATAACGACCACGTAGCCAGTGTCAGCTAGGATGCCGGGAACGATGAACGTAGCCGTCACACCGCCATCCCAACCAGTTATTGGTGTGGGCGAAGGCGTCACGTCTACAGTTCCCCGAGTTGACGTGACTAACTCAATCCTGACGACGCTGTACGCCGGGAACCCCGTCCCGGTTATCTCCACCACTGATCCTGGCTGCCCGCTCTGTGGAGACACCACTATGGAAGCGACCTGCGCCGATGCTGCGCTCGCTGTCAGCGTGATGCACAACACGGCCAGCGTCACGGACAGCCAGACAATACTGCAATGTTTGTTCATAGCCTCTACGCGACTGCGCTTCGCTGTCTCAGCGGACTGGCAGCCGGCGCTTGCGAAACAAGCGATGGCCAAACCGGCTTCGTGTCGAGGTCGCCAGAGAATAGTCTAGCCTCTCTGGCACCTCCACCCCTGCCTATTACAATCACCAGAGAGGCTAGTAGCGACGGGTCGACACTGTGTGTGAAGCAGTGTCATTGGCATTCTAGGCTTCCCTATGAACCTTGTCAAGAATGCGGAATCACTGTTCTCGCACTTCCACCTTTGCCTCGCGTGCCCGAGCGGGATACAATTGCACCGTCGGGATTAAGTGTGCGGCTGATGCGCAGCTGGCAGTGACGAAACAGTACGGTATGGATTGGGCGGTCAACCACGGCAGGAAAGGAGATGCACTATGTCGGCATCACATACCTTCAATGCCAAGTATGGCCCGTGGGCGCTGGTGACAGGCGCGGCTCGCGGGCTGGGCGCCGAGTTCTCGCGGCAGATTGCAGTTCTGGGGATCAATCTTGTGCTGGTCGATGTGCTCGCCGAGGAGATGGAAGAGGTGGCTGACGAGATCCGAAGGAGATGTGACACCGAGATCAGGACGATTGTGGCGGACCTGTCGCATCCGGAGTTCATGGAGGCGATACGTGATCAGACTGGGGGAATAGAGATCGGCCTGCTGGTGAGCAACGCAATGTTCGGGCCAGTGGGACTCTTCTTTGACCAGAGCCTGGAAGACAACCTGACAACGGTGGCCGTGAATGTGCAGGCACCCCTGGTACTGGTGCAGGAATTTGGTGCGAAGATGGTCTCCCGCAAGCGCGGAGGGATCATTATGCTTTCGTCGGCATCCGCGCTGCAAGGGACGGCCTATGCGGCGAACTATGCCGCCACCAAAGCCTACAATCTCATTCTGGCCGAGAGCCTGTGGGACGAGCTCAGGGAGCATGGCGTGGACGTACTGGGGTTCATGCCGGGAGCAACCCGCACGACTGGTTTTCTGCTCTCGAATCCGCGCCTGAAAGGCTCGCGATTGGCAAATGTAATGGGACCGGAGCCAACGGTTGCCGAGGCCCTGAAGGCGCTGGGCAAATGGCCGAGCCGGATCGCGGGAACAAGGAATCGGTGGACCCTCTTCTTGGCCGGCAGGCTAATGCCACGCAGGAAGATGATCACACTCGTAGGGAAGACCATGCGTGATTGGTATGGAAGCCAGTGAGTGGAGATGTCGCGCCAGAAACGGCACACAGGGAAGAAGAAAGGGGGGCAATTGCCCCCCCATCGTTCGGTCGCTCGGAAGCCCCGAGGCTTCTTTCGCAATTACTGTGATCTCGCAACCAACCGCGTGCTCTGGGGCTGGCGATGTACCGGTGTCAGCCAGACTCCTGCGCATGTGAGCAACTTATGATCACCCTTCGCAGGGAGCCCGAGCTTCGGTGACCGGGTATCTAGGCCAATGACTAGTACCGCTGTCCACCGTAGCCGCCACCACCGCCGCCACCACCACCACCTCTATCCGTTCGCTCCTTGGCGTGATTAACGATGATCTGCCTGCCGTCCAGCTCGGTGCCGTTCAAGGCTCTAATGGCTTCCTCGGCCTCAGCGTCGGTGGACATCTCCACAAAGCCGAACCCCTTTGATCTGTCGGAATACCTGTCCTTTATCACTGTCGCCGATTCAACCGTCCCGTGCTTGGCGAACTCCGCCCTCAGTCCATCATCCGATGTGTTATAGGATAGACCCCCCACGTATACCTTGCGACCCATCTCAGCCTCCTTCTTGCCTCATGATGTGAGCATCTCACGTCTCAAACAAAAGAACCCCAGGGTCCGATGAACCCTTCGGGGTTCGAACCGCCTCAAAGAGTTGCGCTGTTGACCGGGGCTCATTGTATCAGGTGCTTGCCAATAGCGCAACGCCGGAGATGTCTGCTACTGGAATAATGCGATATCTCTGGCGATGAACCCCGCCCTTCGCCTGGTTTGCCACCCTCACGGTGTCGGCTGCCTGGGCGTCTCCCTGAGTCCCGTTCAAGTGGCGGCTGAGCGCCAGGACTTGGTTGGGACTCCCTGACGAGGTCGTCAGCGTCTCTGTCGATACCCTGTATCTCGCAGGAGTCGCATCTGGCAACTAG
>JAZFSU010000349.1:0-3678 GCA_036446335.1 Dehalococcoidia bacterium
CCCTGTGTGTAACCGGAATCCCGGCGTACGTCGGCGCGCCTATCGCCGATGTGATGCCTGGCACGATCTCGAAGGGTATGCCAGCCGCCACCAGCTCTTCCGCCTCCTCGCCTCCTCTGCCCAGCACCAGCGGGTCAGCCCCCTTCAGCCTGACAACCATCTTTCCCCCACGGCCTTTGTCCACGAGGATTCGGTTGATCTCGTGCTGTTCCTTAGCATGGACCCTGCCCGACTTGCCCACGTATATCATCTCGGCATCGGCCGGCGCGTTCGCGAGTAACGAGTTGTCAACCAGCCGATCGTAGACAACCACCTCGGCCCGCTTCAGGCATTCGAGCGCCTTCACGGTGATCAGTCCCGGATCGCCCGGCCCGGCGCCTACGAGATAGACCTTGCCCGGGATCATTGCTTCCCTCTCCGCACCAGCGATTCAGCTCCAATCTCGATCATCTCACGAGCTAGCAGGTTGCCGGCCTCCTCAGGATCCGTGGTATCGCCTACAACCTCACGGCGCAGGATAGTCCTGCCCTCAGGATCGGCCACCATTCCGGTGAGATGCAATCGCCCTCCGTTCACGTTCCCCAGAGCGGCGATCGGTGCCCGGCAGCCTCCGCCAAGAGCCTGCAGGAAGGCCCGTTCCGCAATCACCGCCTGCCACGTCGGCTCGTGGTTCAAGGGGGCCACCACGTCGGCCATTCTGCCATCCCCGGCACGAATCTCTATTCCCAGGGATCCCTGCCCCACGGCAGGCACAAACGTTTCAAGCGTGAGATACTCTGTGACATGATCCTCGAGGCCCAGCCGGATCAGGGCCGCAGCAGCGACCAGTATGCCATCGAACTCACCGGAGGCAACCTTCCTCAGCCGCGTATCGACGTTCCCCCGAAGTCCACCGATCTCCAGATCAGGACGCAGTGCCCCGATCTGGACGGCCCGCCTCTGACTCCCTGTCCCAATCCTGGAGCCTGCGGCAAGCTCCTTCAGCTTCCCTGATCGGGAGACGAGGACGTCTCTCGGGTCAACCCGGATTGGAGTCGCCCCCAGCCGCAAGCCCTCAGGGATCTCCGTAGGCATATCCTTCGCGCTGTGCACCGCCATATCGATTGTCCCATCACGAAGGGCCTCCTCGAGTTCCCTGACGAAAACGCCCTCTCCTCCAAGCACATCGAGAGGAATCTGTCTGTGGCGGTCTCCGGTAGTCGTTATCTCGACCAGGTCGAACGCCACTCGGGGGTGGAGTTTCTTCAACTCCTCGATAATGGACCGGGACTGAACCATGGCCAGCTTGCTGCGGCGCGAGCCTACGATGACGCGGTTGTCCGGCGTCATTACGAGCCTCGCTCATCTAAGGCGAAAAGCTCACTGACAATTCGCACGTAGTCCTCGTCCCGGCCCCCATTGTCCTTCAGGCACCGGATAGGGCCGTGAAGTATCTTGCTAACTACGGCTTTGGTCATCGCCTCAACCACCTCCCTCTCCTCAGGAGAAAGCGATGGCAGCTTCTTCAGCGCAATCTCCAACTGGCGCTGCCGCACCCCGTCGGCCATCCGGCTAAGGGCACTGATCACGGGCTTCGCCTCCAGCTCCTGCCACCGGGCCAGAAACTTCTCCAACTCGTCGTCAACGATCAGCATGGCCCGGTCTACCTCTCGTTGCCGCGCTGCCCGATTGGCCTCGGAGACCTCATCGAGGTCATCGATATCATACATGAGAACGCCATCGATTTCCCCCACCTGAGGCTCTACGTCCCGGGGCACCGCGATATCGACAATAACAAGTGGCCGGTCGGCCCGAGAACTCATGACTACTTCAACCAGGTCAGCATAAACGACATAGTGAGGCGCCCCTGTGCAGGTGATCATAATGTCGGCCATCTCCATCTGAGAACGCAAGTCCTCGATGCGCGCGGACTGCGCTCCCAGGTCGGCAGCCAGATCTTGCGCGCTGCTCAGCGAACGGCTGGACACGGTCATTTGCCTGACGCCCCTGTCCGAAAGGGCTTTGGCCACGAGCTTGCCCGCCTCACCAGCGCCAAGGAGAAGCACCCGGCAACGGCCGACATCTCCGGTGGCTCGCGCAGCGAGGTCGACGGCAACCGAGCTGACCGAGAGAGCGTTTTTGCTGATCTCGGTCTCATCTCTGACACGCCTGCCCGTGCGTATGGCATGCTGGAACAGGCTGCGCAGCTCGAAGTTGACCAGATTCGCTTCCTCGGCATCCTCGAGCGCCTGCCTCACCTGCCCCAGGATCTCGTACTCGCCGATGATCATGGAGTACAGTCCCGACGCCGCCCTGCAGAGATGCCTGGCCGCAGTCACGTCATGAGACGAGTACAAATACGGCTCAAGTTCCACCTCCGAGATGCCGGACCACTCGTACAGGAAGCGGCGAATCGCCGCCGCGGCCGAATACTCATCGTCGTCCAGCACATAGACCTCGGTCCGATTGCAGGTTGCCAGGACCACCCCTTTGGAAACGTAGTTCCGCAGGCAAATGAATGCCTCCTGCCTCCGGGTATCGGGAATACTCAGCATGCCCCGTATTGTGAGCGGGGTATTGCCGTAGTTGACACCCACGACGCTGATGCGCGGGTTCATCATCTCGCCGCTGTCACTCTTCATGAATCGCGCCTCAACAGATTCTCCCTGAGCCGCTCCACCGCTTCGGCTCGCTGCCCCAAGCGCAGCAGTTGCAGCAATGTATCCAGGTCCAGCGCTTCCTGCCACCTCTCGGCAGGAACACTAATATTCTTCCGCTTCAATTCCGAACGCACTTCGTCAACCAGCACGGACAGGTCAGCGTACTCATCCCCGAATTTCTCTTCCAGCTCCCTCCTGATCCTCCGGGCCAGCGCCGGACTCTTCCCGCCGGTGGAAACGGACACCGTCACCGTACCTCGACGCAAGTAGGACGGCACTATGAAATTAGAGAGAACGGGAACGTCCACAACGTTGATCAGGATACCCCGCTCGGTCGCCTCAGCCACCACCCGTTCGTTGGCCTTCGCATCGTTCGTCGCCGCGATCACCACGAACGCGCCCTCAAGATCGCCAGGCCTGTACTCACGACCCGTCACCTTCAGCTGGCCTTCCTCGACAAGCTGGCCTAGCTCCGGACACAACTCAGGACTGACGGTCTCGACACTTGCCCCGTGGTCAAGCAGCATCCTCACCTTCCGCAGCGCAACCTCCCCGCCACCCACGACAACACATCGCTTGCCCCTGATATCCAGGTAGACCGGATAGTATCCTGAAACCACCCGGCCGTCAGTCTCAGTATCCCGCCCGGCCCCCTTGACCGTCTTCACGCCCCGGCCTCCAGCGCTGCGCCGCGCCCCAAGGCCGGCTGATGAACGCAATATGGTTCCGGTCCGAGGTAGTCACCAGTCATTTCGAATGCCCTGGCGCGACAGCCCCCGCACACGCGCTTGTACTCGCACACCCCACACTTGCCCTTGATCTTGGACAGGTCTCGCAATTCCTGGAACAGAGGGGAATCCTCCCATACCCCCCGGAAGCCTCCGTTCCGTACGTTGCCCGCCTCCACATCCAGATACCCGCATCCCTGAACTCGTCCCACATGAGACACGAAGCAGAAACCAAGTCCGGCGAGGCATCCCCGCGTAGCTGAATCCATTGCAGAGTGAGGACCGTGCGAATGCCCCGATTCCTTTCCTCT
>JAZFSU010000350.1:0-7891 GCA_036446335.1 Dehalococcoidia bacterium
AACAGGTGCCCGCGCCCGTAGGCCCCTGGGCTGTCCAGCAGAACGGTGACGTTTTCGATCTAGTCTACGACTGCTCCATCGGAGAGGACGGAAAGCCGCAGTGCCATTGTCCCCTGGTGCAGCTCGGAATGATGGAGCCAAACCCCTATTGCTGCGACAGCGGCGCACGCCTGGCTGGGCGTATGATGGCAGGCGCTACCGGCAAGTCTATCGCCAGGACCGAGGTAATCGACAGCGCTTCCAGAACGGGCGCGCACATCTGCCACTACAGGGTACACCTCAAGCAGCTGGACTAGGGCAGACCCCCCGGAAACGCCGTACAGCCTAGTGATCCTTGCCAACCGGCCTCCTGCGTGGGGGGACGAGCTACGGAGTGGGGCTGAGGCAGTCACTGGCCCTGCTTGACGGATTTCACCGGCTGGGTCCGGCGGTGTATTTCACCACCCACATGCGCCTCGTGGCAAAGGAAGTAGACAGTGGCAGATACCAGGCAGCCAGGAATCTGCGCGTCGAATGTTTGGACGAGGGCGGGAAACTGACGTATACTTGCAGGGTCAAGGAGGGCGCATCAGGAGCACATCCATGGATATTGAGAACAAGATAGCCATAATCACCGGTTCCGCAGGTGGCATAGGCAGAGAGCTTGCATTAGAGTTGGCAAGGCATCGGTGCGTACCGGTGCTGCTGGATGTCAAGGAAGACATGCTGGCGAGCGCGCTTGAGGAGGTCCGCCAGCACTCGCCGTCCTCAACTGCCGAGGTCTGTGACGTAGGCGACCAGGCACGCACAAGGGAAGTTGTCGCAGCTGTGCGCGAGCGCCACGGCAGCGTAGACATCCTGGTCAACAATGCCGCGATAATGATTACCAAGGTCTTTGACGAGATGCCCGAGGAAGAGTTCCGCCTGCAGATGAACGTCAACTTCTATGGCCCCGTCTCCATGATTCGTGCGGTTCTCCCGGTCATGAAAGAGCAGGGCAATGGTGTAATAATGAACGTAGCGTCTGTGGGCGGCAAGCTCGTCGTACCGGGGACCGGCCCTTATTCTGCGAGCAAAGCGGCCCTGTACGCCTTCTCCGAATCGCTACACTATGAGCTGAAGGACAAAGGAATACACGTTGGCATCGTGGTCCCGGGGGGCATACGCACAGGCATCATGGACGCCCCCGGCAGCAAGCTGGGAGAATACTATGGCAGCCAGCTGAAGACGCCACCGGCCAAGATCAGCGGGAGCATACGGCGAGCCATTGAGAAGGAGCGGTTCGAGACCGTAGTGCCGTTCACTGCCAAGCTACTTCTCGGTGCCCACGGTGCATTCCCCGGGCTCTTTCGGCGGATGCTTCTCAGTAGGCTGCGGCCATACATGCGATAGCTTCAACAACCGGAACGCTGACCCCAACTACGCTGGGAGGGAGTAGATAACGATGCAGCCAACATTCGCCAACAGAACCGCACTCGTGACCGGGGCCGCCTCCGGTATCGGGCGGGCGATTGCCCTGAAACTCGCTACCCAAGGAGCAAAGGTATCTGTAGTCGACACAAACCTTGAGGGCGCAAACACCGTGGCAAAGGAGATCAATGATTCGGGCGGCAGCGCTCTGGCCATCCAATGTGACGTCAGCAACGAGGGCCAGGTCACCGACACAGTCAAAATGACTGAATCCCAGCTGGGGAGCGTAGGCATTCTGGTCAACTGCGCGGGTACGGCCGCTCACGGTCTTCTCGAGGATATGCCAACAGAGGACTGGCAGAGCATGCTCGACATCCACTGCAACGGCGCTTTCTTCTTCTCGAGAGGGGTTGTCAAGTCCATGAAGCCTGGTGACCGGATAATAAACATCTCTTCGATTGACGGAGTCCAAGCCCAGTACTATGCCACCGGCTACGCTGCCGCCAAGGGAGCCATCATTTCTCTCACGTCGTCATTGGCCCTCGAAGTGGGGCATCGAGGAATCACGGTCAACTCGATCGCTCCGGGCGTCATAAGAACGCCCATGGGGCAGATGCTGATCGAGGTGGCGCCCGGTTTCGAGAAGGGGATACCGGTGGGCCGGTATGGCGAGCCTGAAGACATAGCCGAGCTCGCAGCTTTCCTGGCCTCGCCGGGAGCCGGGTACATCACAGGGCAGACGATCGTAGTAGACGGGGGCATAACGCTCGCCAACCCGATTAATCGCTTCACCGCAGAATTGATGGGGCCACAATAGAAGCCCCCTCCAGCATCCGAAGGGTAGGGCCTCTTCTCTCGCCTGCACGCCTAACCTATTCCGGTTCACAAGCCCGCCAATTCGGGTATAATGCACATATGAGCACCGACACGCAACCGAAAGGAACACAAGACATTGCTTCGTAAATTCGCCAAGACAGTCCGGGGCAGGTTATCCAGTAGCGGGAATGAGATGGATTCGACGCCTCCCCCAGTAAAGCCTGACAGCAAGCCGAACCTGCAGAAATCAGGAGAGCCAAGAGGGCAGACGGAACGCCCATCCTCCATCCCTGGGGATTCCCGACGCCGCCAAGGTCACAGTCGGCCAGCCCCCCAAGACAGACCTCCTTCGTCCCCCCCCAGGGAGAAGGCGAAAGCCGCGCCCAGTGTTGCGTGGAATCCTTCGGAGTTTCGGGTAGAGCCAGCCGAAGGGAAGACACGCTTCCATGACATGGACCTGCCCATCGACATCATGCATGGGATCTATGACCTCGGCTTTCAATACTGCACCCCTATCCAGGCCGCGACACTCCCAGGGGCCCTCGCAGGCCTCGATATCACAGGCAAGGCGCAAACGGGTACCGGCAAGACCGCCGCTTTCTTGATCACTGTCCTCACGCACTTGCAACGCAGTCCGGCAACCGAGAAACGCCGTCCCGGTACGCCCCGCGCTCTAGTCATGGTTCCCACACGCGAACTGGCTCTTCAGGTCAACAAAGATGCGGATCTACTGGGGAAATACTGCGGATACCGCGTCGTTGCCGTGTTCGGCGGCATGGACTACCGCAAGCAGCGGCAGATCCTGGCAGAGAAGGTGGTTGATGTCGTTGTGGCCACACCAGGACGGCTGCTGGATTACCAGCGACAGGGTGACCTACATCTGGGCAAAGTCGAGATACTGGTTATCGACGAGGCTGACGAGATGCTGAACATGGGTTTCATACCCGATATGCGGCGGATCGTACGTAGTACTCCGCCAAGGGCGAAGCGGCAGACTATGCTTTTCGGTGCCACATTGACAACCCAGGTGAACCGGCTCGCCTGGCAGTGGACGCACAATCCAGTTACGGTTGACACCGCCCCCGAGCAGGTGGCCGTCGATTCGGTTGAACAGGTGCTGTACCTGGTCAGGGCCAGGGAGAGATTCACGGTCCTCTACAATATGATTACCCAGCAGAACCTCAACCGGGTTCTCGTCTTCTGCAACCGGCGGGATCAGACTCGCAGACTGGCGGATCAGCTCACCGCTCACGGCATCAGTTGCGCCATCGTATCCGGGGACGTTGCTCAAGAGAAGCGAATCAGGACGCTTGAGAACTTCCGTTCGGGCAACATAACAGTGATGGTCGCCACGGATGTGGCGGGGCGCGGTATTCACATCGAGGGCATCAGCCACGTGGTCAACTACAATCTGCCGGAGGATCCGGAGGACTATGTCCATCGCATCGGACGCACCGGCCGGGCTGGCGCCACTGGGAAATCCGTCGGTTTTGCCACCGAGCATGAGTCCTTCCTGATCCCGGCTATCGAGGAATACCTGGCTGGCGCACTGAGGTGCGTCTATCCCGAGGAAGGGTTGCTGACGCCGGTGCCACCTCCGACGGCGGCCCAACCATCGCAGCCATCCCCCCGACCCTCGCAGCCAAGGCGTCCTAGCAGCAGGAGAAGATAGGCGCCAGGCGGGCGGAATGGCTGCCTGCACAACTGTGCTTGCGACTCTCCAGCTGCCTGCCTCAGCATCAGCGTACCCCCATTTGACACGCAAACGCGTGTGAGGTTATTCTAAGACTAGGGGCTACGTTCCATGTCAAGTGTGAGAGCCGGGCACAGAACCAGAATGCCCGCAAAGTGACACTGGGGAGATCGACGGCTATCCTCCCACCAAGGCAGTAGCCGGACCATGAAAGGGTATCGCACGCCATCCTGGTTCCGCATGAAGGGCATCACGAAGAAGAAGCAGTCCGGGCCGCCCAGGAATCAGCCGAAGGGGCCAACGGCCAGGAAGGCGGGCAAGAAGTAGCATGCCAAGGGAGTATGTTCATCGTCAACTCGGCATAGAAGAGGCCGTTCCGGCAGGGTACTATACGCTCACAAAGGAGTTAAGGCTGAAACACAACGGGCGGGAGATTCTCGCGGTGACCGGCGTCGGCGAGTTGGAGTGTTCCTGCTGCGCCGGCGAGTCCGTCGTAGCTGGTCGCGGGGGGCCCTATGCCATAATCCCGGGATACGTGCTTTCGTGGCAATCCACGGCGAACGAAGGAGGTTTGCCGGTATCTGAAATGGAGCCCATCACCAACCACAAGGTCCGGCGAGAGATTGCCATGACCATTCTCGACACGGAGCAGATCTCGAACATCGACTTCTGGTAGGATGCGCGGGCGTGCCTCAGCGTCACCATGCCTGGCTGACGCCAGAGTCTCGGAGCGTATCCAGGGCACTCAGCCCGCAACAAGGAGACGCCATGACTCAGGAATACGTTCATTTGCCTCTGAGCGAAGACGTACATTTCCTGGCTGGCTACTACACTCCGCTCAAAGAGCTGAGGTTGCCTCAGAACGAACGAGAAGTTCTTTGCGTGATCGGGGCCTCCTGCGTAGAATCCAGCTGCTGCGGCAACCGCAGTGGTTCCTACGCCATCGTGCCAGGATTCATTGAATCATGGAAGTGCCGGCAGAACGAGGCTGGATTGCAGGTGTCCGACGTCCTGCCCATCGAGGATGAGGCGGTACGGCGAGATATCAGAGACACAATCAGGAAGACCGAGTACATCTGGAATATCGACTTCTGGTAGTTGACTGCCCGATTGCACACTATCTTCCCGAAACAATTCACAGCGCCGGCCCCTCGCAAGTTGCTTTGCACCGTGTACAGTACTAGAATAGTGTGTCTACATCGCAGTCAGGCAAGGACCGCAGAGTGAAATCGCGAAAAGACTACTACAACTTACTCGACGTGCCCAGAGGCGCCAGCGCCGATGACATCAAGAAGGCCTACCGCAAGCTGGCCATGGAGTTTCATCCGGACCGCAATCCGGGCAAAGAGCAGTGGGCCAATGACAGATTCAAGAAGATCAACGAGGCGTTCTCGGTCCTCGGAGACCCCCAGAAGAGAAAGAGATACGATCGATTCGGGACGGCTGAAGGCATAGGCCTCGGCGACATTTCCGGCAACCCGTTCACCAGGGGCACGGTCGAGGACCTGATGAAGGACTTTGGCGGTGCAGGGCTGAGATTCGATTTCGTCAACGGCATATTTGGCGGCATTTTCGGGGGATCGGCCAGCACGTCCGGCGGAGGTGGACGACCTCGTCGCACGAGGGTCCACGTACGGCCAGGAAAGAGCGTTGATCTCGGAGACTTGATGGGGCGGTCCCGCCGGCTTCAGCCGGTCCGCTACGATCTCTGTATCAGCGCCGAGGAAGCGCGAACCGGAGCCACGAAGGTCCTGTCACGCAAGGGAAAGAAGCTCGAAGTAAACATACCGTCCGAGGTGAAGACCGGCAGCGTGGTGAGACTGCGCAACGCCTTGCAGTCAACCGACGGCCGTCCTGGGGACATTCTGATTCAAATCAAGGTCGCGGACGGCAGCAAGGCCGAAGCCTGAGACCTCAAGACTAACCAGATAAGGAGCGGAAGACAAAGCAAATGTCGGAAGAACTTGGCAGGATCGTAAAACCATCGGCCGAGGAATACAGGGAGGGACGCAATCTCATCTTCGTGCCCCTGCTATTCTTCCCTCCGGGAATACCCTTGGAGTTCCTGGAGAAGGTCAACCGCTACTGGGATGAAGTCGAGGCCCACGTAGCCAACATCGAGTCCAAACTCGGCAGCGTGCAGAAGGTCTATCACGAGTTGATACCGGTGGGTGACGAAGACGGAGCGAAAGGGATCGAGGAACTGAACGAGGCGAGCCATCAAGTCGTTCGCCGAAGGCTGGAGAAGGGAGCTACCCTTCAGCCGATCGAGGACCCCGACCTGCTGACCGAGTTCATGGATTGGAGCAAATGTCTAGCGGTAGGACTGCAGAATCAAAGAGTGCACAGCAAGCTCTACGAGCTGTACTCCGAGGCCCAGAAGAAGAGAAATGAGCACATAGCCAAGACTCTGGACGAAACGCTCGAGAAGGGCCAGTGTGGGCTGCTGCTGATGAGGGAGGGCCATCGCGTCCAATTCCCTGCGGAGATGCAAGTGCTATATGTCTCTCCGCCCAGCCTCGACGAGATCAACCGCTGGCTGCGGGATCGCGAGAAGGAAGCCCTGGCCAAACAGGAAGAGGCCCTGAAACACGAGCATGAGCAGTCCCCGCAACCCGAGACGAGCGGATAACCGGCGCATAAGGAGCGGAACGGTGCAGACGGTAGTCAGCGAGACCAAGCTCTCGTTGATGCAAGGTGACATCACCCGACAGGACACGGACGCCATCGTCAATGCAGCAAACTCGGGCCTCATGGGCGGTGGCGGCGTGGATGGCGCAATTCACCGTGCTGGGGGTCCTGCCATCCTCGAAGAATGCAAGAGGATACGCGCTGATACCGGACGGCTGCCCACGGGCAAGGCCGTCATCACCACCGGCGGCAAGCTCAAGGCACGGCACGTCATCCACACCGTGGGGCCCGTGTGGCACGGCGGCACCAAGGGAGAAGAAGATCTCCTGGCCAGCGCCTATCGGGAGAGTCTGAACATGGCGGTCCAGCACGGGCTGAAGACCATCTCCTTCCCCTCCATCAGCACCGGCGTATACAGCTATCCTGTCGATCTTGCAGCAGAGGTAGCGCTAGGAACGGTCATCAGCTTTCTGCACGTGGACAGCTCCCTGAGCGAGGTAGTGTTCGTTCTCTTCGATTCGGGAACGCACCAGTCGTACGTGGAGGCGCTTCGGGAACTGACCGGCCACGGCTATTCTCGTGGTTGATTGCCCCTCGACAGAGACATGAAGAAGTCCTAGGTGGTGCCCACGTGGGCCTTATGGCGTTTGGGGGATCCTGTCGTCTTGTGACGTTCCAGGGCTTCTTCGATCATCTGGATTACCTCGGCTTTGTCTCTCTCGATCTGCGTTCGCCCGTCTTCTTCTACTACGACTTCTTCTCTCGCACGTGCACGATACGACCTGATATGCCGACTGAAGAACAGAGCGGAGCCAAGCACTACAAAACATATCACGAAGCCAATGGCTACGATTGGAAACATGAAGTCCATTTGGCCCATAGGCATAGTTGACTCGCCCCCAGACTGCCACCCACCATAAGGTGGCGGCATTCTACCACTGTATTTTACCATGCCAGGACAACAGGGGAAAACACCAAGGAGCACTGATCTAGTCCCGGGTTCCGCTCTCAGAGGCATAACGTCGGAGACAAGAAGAAGCCCAAGGCAACAGGCCAAGGTCTGCCCGGAAAGAAGATATGGTATCGTGGAGGGCGGACGCAACCACCGTGTGCTCGGAGCCAACGTCAGGGCTCCAGTCGAAGGAATGAACTAGCTATGCCCGCTGCCGTCTGGGAACCTTACTGTATCGCGCCCGCCTGGCGCAGTTCGTCGATGCGATCCCCTGTGTAGCCCAGCCCGGACAGAATCTCGTCCGTGTGCTGCCCGAATCTCGTGCACCAATTCCTCACCTGGAAAGGCGAATTCGACAGCTTCACCATTGAGCCTACCTGCTTCACGCTGCCTAGGGTAGGATGCGGATC
>JAZFSU010000351.1:0-5027 GCA_036446335.1 Dehalococcoidia bacterium
ATCTCTATGAGCTCAATTGCGAAGTTCAGGTGCTTGCCGGCCAGAGGACTGTTGGCATCCTCCAGCGTCACACTGGATTCGGAAACGTCAACTACTGTAAGCGTGGTGCCCTGCAACTGCTTGCCGATCTTCAGGTTCAAAACCTTAAGGCAGTCTATTTCTGCTAGCCTTCCTCGGCAATAGACACACGTGTCATGACGTCGCCGTTGACCAAGCTCTCCAGAACGTCCATTCCCTCAATAAGCTGCCCGAATACCGAGTGCATATTGTCAAGGTGATGCTGCGGCGTGTATGTGATGAAGAACTGGGAGCCATTCGTATTGGGACCGCTATTGGCCATGGACAGGGTGCCGGTCCCGTGACCGCGCTGGCTGAATTCGTCGGCGAACTTGTAGCCCGGGCCGCCTCCCCCGGTCCCGGTGGGGTCCCCTCCCTGAGCCATGAACCCGGGTTCCACGCGCCAAAACGTGACGCCGTCGTAGAACCCTTCGCGAGCCAGAAACACGAAGTTGTTGACGGTCACCGGAGCATCAGCCGCGAACAGCTCAAGTACCAGGTTGCCCTTTGCTGTTTCAATAGTCGCGGTATACTGCTTGCTGGGATCGATAGTCATGGGCGGCGGCTGCGAGTACGTATTCTGGCCTCCATTAGTTGGTGTCGGCGTATCCTGAGGTGTGGGGGTGGGACTCGGTGCTGTTGGTGTGGCCGTAGCCGTTGGCGCTGGTGTTGGCGTCGGCGTTGCCTCAGAACCGTTGCAGCTGAGCGACAGCAGCGCCAAGAGGAGCAACAACACCGGCGCGAGAACTGCCAGGAAGTACCTAGTCATGAGCTAACCTCCCCGATAGAGGATACAGTACGATCGGCCTCGGCGTCAATGCGGTGTGATGAGTCAGGTGGCAGCAGCGGGGAGCTCGGCAATGCGGGAGGAGGCATAGGGCACCCGAGGTCGCGCCCGGCGAATGGTCGCCGTCACGCTCCGGACATCGCGCTCAGGAGCCGGCGGTTGTTCTCGGCGATCAGTTCGACGAGCGAATCTGCGACCAGCTCGACAAGGAGGGGGAGTATGGTGATGAGCTTGTCCGCTCCCGCTTCTTCTGTGGTTCGTTCGAGCAGCTGAACGAGATCGGCGAGCTTCTTGCCCGCTATCGGGGATTCGTTCGTTTTGTACGCTTGGGCCGTTCCCACGAGCAGCTCGAGCCGGTCGATGAAGATGCCGCGCAGCTCAGCGCTCAAGTGCTCGGCGCTGGTCAACTGCTCCATTTCCTGCTTATCCATAGTCTCCCCTCCCCACGTTGCCGTTCTGCGTCCTGAAAGGCCGGCGGTTGGCCTCTTGATTATCTGGCAGCCTGTTGCGGGTGTCAATCATAGATCGACCCGATGTTGGCTCTGGCCCGCTTGATCTGGTCCGGCTGCCCTAGCGGCTTGACTGGAAGGCTTCAGTCGGCTTTAATTGGTGCAGGACGGAATTGGCAGCCATGACCGGAACAGCGGCGGAGAAGTTCAGGCAGTGGACGAAGGGGAAAGGCGCTCTCGAGGCGAGGGTGTGCATCTACGAGAGGATAAGGGACATTCCCTACGCCATAATCCCGGAGCTCATTGACTCGGAGAGATATTCTGAGATACTTGCCATGGGGAGGGGCTCCTGCACGCCGAAGCACTTCCTGCTCTGTGACATGTATCAGGGGCTGGGAATGTCCGTTCTCTTCGCGGGATATCCATTCCGGTGGGATGAAGTCGAGGTCGACTATCCGGCGAAGTTGAGGAGGCTCGCGGAATCCATGCCCATGAGTTATCATGTTGCCTGCAAGGTGGAGATCGAGGGCTCTCTTGTCCTGGTCGATGCTACACTTGATCCGGCGCTGGAGAAACTGGGGCTTCCCGTGAACAAGCAGTGGGACGGTGTGAGCGATACTGTGCTCCCCATGAAGTGTTGCGGAGACGAGGAGTTGTACCATCCCACCGAGGCATCGCAGATCAAGGCACGTCGTGACGACAAATCGCTTCTGTTCTACAGAGAGCTGAACTACTTCCTGGAGAAAGCGGCAAGGCGCTGATGAGGGCTGCCGGCAGCCCGGCTGTGCGGCAGACCAACGTAAAAGGAGGACGTTCATGACAGACAAGCTGGCAATAGAGGAAGCCCTGGGGAGAAGGCTGGTTCTGGGTGAGATGATGGCCCGTGGAGGCCGCAAGTTCCCCGACAAAGAAGCCCTGGTATATGGCGAGATTCGCTTGACCTACAAGCAGCTCAATGTGCGCATCAACCAGCTGGCGCATGCGTTGCTGGACCTCGGGATCAAGAAGGGGAGCAAGGTGGCCATACTGTCATTCAACTGCAACCAGTTCATCGAGGCCTATTTCGCTCTCGCGAAGATCGGAGGGGTGGCAGTGCCCCTCAACTTCCGGCTCCACCCGGAGGAGCTGGCCTACATCACGCATAACTCGGACGCCGAGGCCTTTATCGTGGGGGAGGCCTTCGTGGAGACTGTAAAAGGGTTCCAGAAGGACCTGCCCCAGGTCAAGAACTATATCTCCATCACCGGCGCTTCGGTTGAAGGCATGATCCACTTCGACTCATGGATCGCCAAGCATCCCACCAGCGAGCCGCTGATCCTGGTCGACGAGGACGATCCGGCCTTCATCATGTACACCGCCGGAACCACGGGCAGGCCGAAGGGGGCCGTTATCACGCATAAGAATGAGATGTCGCTGTGGATGATGGCCAGCCCTGTCATTGCCTCCGAGCCGGGCCTGACGGATATCTGGAACTTCCGGTCTTTCGCCGCTCCCCCTGTATTCCACCTGGCTGCATTCGGCTACTGCCAGTTCAGCTTCCTCATGGGCATGACCGTGGTGTTGCCGACGGAGGTCTTCAATCCGGTGTACATCATGGAGACCATCCAGAAGGAGAGGATCAGCGCTATCATCCTGGTGCCGGCCATGGCCAATTTCCTTCTGCTGCTCCCTGATCTGGACAAGTATGATACGAGTTCCCTTCAGGTCTGGGGCTCGTCCGGATCGATCCTGCCCACCGAGACCCGCAGGCTGATCCTGAAGAACTTCCCCAATGTCAAGATATTCGACTTCTTCGGGATGACCGAGATGGGCGGACTCGTTTCTGCGCTCCCGCAGAGCATGTCCGAGGGGCGGCAGGCATCGGTGGGCAAGGCCCTTCCCTTCCTCGAGATTCGGGTTGTCGATGACGATGATAATGAGGTCCCCGTGGGAGAGGTTGGTGAAGCGGTCTACCGGGGCCCGTCCGTGTTGAAGGAGTACTACAAGAACCCCGAGGCTACCGCCGAGGCCATGAGGGGCGGATGGTTCCACTCAGGCGATCTGGTGAGGCGGGATGAGGAGGGCTACCTCTACGTCGTCGACAGAAAGAAGGACATGATAGTGAGCGGCGGCGAGAACATCTACTCCGCCGAGATCGAGGCTGTCCTCTTTGATCATCCCAAGGTGCAGGAATGCGCCGTGATCGGAGCCATTGACCAGGAGTGGGGCGAGGCGGTCAAGGCCATCGTGGTCCTGAAGCAGGGTGAGGAGATGACCGCCGAGGAGGTCATTGACCACTGCAAGCAGCACCTTGCCGGCTACAAGAAGCCCAAGTCCGTGGAGTTCATGGACCTCCTGCCGCGGAACGCGATGGGCAAGGTTATGAAATCGTCGCTCCGGGAGACGTACGGCAAGTCCATCAGCTACTAGCACCCTGATGTCGCAGAGGCTATCAGAAAACCGTAGGGTGGGTGCGGTCCCAACGGAAGGCACGGCCCCCTTGCACGATACGCGATCGCCTCGCAAGCCCGGTGGGGCTTAGTCCGTCGGAGGGGAAGCGCGTCCTTAGTGTGGGGTTGCAGGCATTACTTCGCCTCCAGGCCTTTGAGGCCGAGGTTGGCGAAGAAGTCGAGGGCGCCCCCGACAACGGCCAGTCCCAGACAGGCAACGAAGGCTAGGGGCGCACTTCCCGAAAGTGGGGTGAATTCCAGATCCTGCAGGATAAGGTCCAGCGGTCCGGCGACCAGCGTCATGCCTACCATGCCCGATACACTCAAGAACATCCCGAATCCCCTCAGAACCATGAAGCCTATCTCTTTTCCGCTTGGTATGATCGACTTCAAACCCGTGTTTTCGTTCATGTCTTCCTCCCTCCTGAATTGTGATTGGCTCGCACGAGAGCGCGCCAACCCGCAATTGACTGCCCATTATATACCCCGCTGACTCTCTGTCAATTGCCGCACGTCGAAAGATACTCTCATCAATTCAAGGGCCAGCCGACGCCCGAATAGGACTTGCCAACCCGATGTAATCCATTGTTGTGTGACGCACTCGTGGGTTCCACTGCACTCAGCACACGTAGGGTGGGTGGAATGAAATGGACCCCACCATCTCTCGGTGTTGTGGTGGGTTTCGCTACGCTGTACCCACCCTACCGCTGAACGATCGGCGATGCGCAGGTTCAGCTGTCGGTAGCACATGTAGGGTGGGTGGAATGAAATGAAATCCACGATCTCTCGGCCTTGTGGTGGGTTTCGCTATGCTGCACCCACCCTACCTCTGAACGATCGGCGATGCGCAGGTTCAGCTGCCGGTAGCACACGTAGGGTGGGTGGAATGAAATGGAACCCACCATCTCGCAGTGTTGTAGTGGGTTTCGCTGCGCTGTACCCACCCTGCCGCTGGACGATCGGCGATGCGCAGGTTTAAGAAGAGACAGGTGGTGTTCAGCTAACCGACGGACGGTTTGCCGACGAGCTCTATCGGGTAGTACCGGTTGTGGTAGGGCTTCCTCTCCACCATGGCTCGTGCCCCTCCCGAGCAGGTGGACAAGCAGAGCCCGCAACCATAGCATTTCGCGAGATTGACGTGTGCAGTCCCGTCCAGACTGTTGGCGCCGAAATGGCAGCGCTCCACACACTTTCCGCACTTGATGCACTTCTCGACGGCAAGGGCCACGATGTCAGGGCCGGGGCTGTAGGCCGCTCCGACTTTCTGGTGGGCTCTGAAGGGGAAGCATATCTTGCTGTCGCAGT
>JAZFSU010000352.1:0-6108 GCA_036446335.1 Dehalococcoidia bacterium
GGGAAAGTGGCAGAAGACAAAGCTATGCCGGCTGAGACCCTTGCAGCTTCGACTGTGTTTTGATCTCTTCGGCTCTCCGCCAGAACATATAGCCAGCGAATCCAAATACACACACAGCCACAGCGGGCACAAGCTCGTAGCTATCAAAGAACTCTACCCATGCAGGGGAGTTGAATTGGCGATAGAAGGCCCCCTCCCTCCAGGGCCACGTGTCCCAGTCTATGAGGCCAAAGACCTCCTCAATCTTGCTCCACCGCTGATCGCCCCTGTTGCCATCCGATGTCAACAGGGTGTGCAGAAGCCCGGGATACTCTTCTTCAACCAGAAGCATCTCGGCCTTGAACTCCTCCTCAGTCGGCCAGGGATAGCCCTTATTGGCATACACCGTGGCAGCCAGCAGGCTAAGGACTACCAAGATCGACAGGCCGAATCCGAACAGAAGCCGTCGCCGAACCGCCGTGGTCTTCTTGCTATCGTGTGGCCCTTCCATGGGCCTCCCGCGGGGCTGCAAGTCGGTCGACACGTCAACCCATTCTGTCTTTCAACTCAAGCCACCGGTTGATGAAGCGATACATATTGTCGTCGCGACCTAGTGAAAAAGCGATGACATCATTGGCAGTCTTGAAGACTATGATTGCGCTTGCGGATGACAGGTAGAGGATCAAACAGCCCAGCACCAGAATCATGACTCCAACGAGCACCACAGCCGTTGTCGGGCTGTTGAAGTCGCCGCCAAGTCCGCTGAATAGGGACCAGCCCAAAGCCGCCATCGCAAGCACGATTCCTGCGACAGGGAACATCTTGTTGGGACGGCTTCGCTTGACCCTTGCCGTGACGATATCCTGAAGGAAAGCAACTGCCGCCCTGCTGGTCTGCCTGTCTCTCGAGATATAGATTATCCGCTTATTCGTCAGGATGAGGCTGCGCCTTGCATCTCCCATTCGCTCAACCTCTTGCTCCCCTTCAAGCAGCCTGACCTGACTGTGAGCAAGGCCTGCAGCCTGCGCTTGGGGCTGATCCCTCACTTCCGCAGGAATCTGTTCTGGTGGAGGTGCCGCCTCCTTGGCGGGCTCCTGCGCCTCGGTTGGCTCCTGCGCCTCGGTTGGCTCCCGCCCCCTGGCCGGCCACCTCACTCTCGGAGGTTTAAGTCGCAAACCATACCCCCTATTCGAGAAGCTGTCGCTCCGTTCGTATCAAGTAACTGAACATTAGCACACCGGACATCGCTCGTACAATGGTAATTTATGGTGATCGACCCATGGGAATATAGTACCGCGCCCCTCGAAGCGGTCCAAGTATCGGCGACGCAGGAGGACAGCCAATGTCAGTCTCGACAACACGTGCTCCGGTATGGCATGGCGGGGTTGATAGCCACACACAAGCGTGGTATAATGTCGTCCCAGTTCAGGGATGATTGGGGATTGGTCTAGTGGTAGGACAGCGGACTCTGGATCCGTAGGCCCAGGTTCGAATCCTGGATCCCCAGCCACTGTCAATTCTCGGAATCATTCCAGCATGAAAGACGGCGCATTCGTCTAGCGGCCTAGGACACCGCCCTCTCAAGGCGGAGATCAGGGGTTCGAATCCCCTATGCGCTACCAAGAATTTAGCGTGGTAGTTGATGGGCGACATACTAGATGAAGCTGCTGCCCTCGTGCAGTGCAAGGAATGCCCGTGGTACAAGTCCTGCGTGATGCCAATGAGATTCACAATGGATGACATCAGGCGGCAGATGCCTACCTCATCCCCGCTCGCAGACGATGCCACGATGTCCGGATACTTTGCCGAGCTTGCCGCGGCGACGCAGAACTTCCTTCTCGAGAGTTGCCCCATCTTCATCCAGCGGTTGAGGGCAAACCCCAAGCTTGCGGGGAGGGTCAAGCAGATGATGCAAGACTGGGGGTCGGAAGAGGAGGATGGCTCCCGTCGTCCCTAGTCTTGGCAACCCCTTGGCTCTGACTCTCCTCCCGGCAGAATAGCCGTCGGATGCACAACCTTCCAGGTGCGGACTTCTCTCCGCTCATCGCCCCAGGATGGTGAAGCTGGCAAAGCCAGCCGACACGAAGGCGGAATAGATTGAACCCTACAGACGACAGCCACAGTCCGATGATCCTGAGGTCGATAGGCACGGTCAAGAACGACATCCGCGAGCCAGGGACGCGCGACTGGGCCCATGCTATATCGGAGATTGAGTGCGATCCGGTGTGTGGTGAAGCCCTTGACGGACTCGAGGAGTTCTCCCACATAATCGTGGTCTTCTGGATGCATCGATCCTTGGCGTGGGAACCCTCCACGTCCAAGGTTCATCCACAAAGACGGGCTGACCTCCCCCTGGTCGGTGTGTTCGCTACTCATAGCCCATATCGACCCAATCCACTGGGTATCACGGTCGTGAAGCTCCTGGAGCGGAGGCGCGACGTACTCAAGGTTGTTGGGCTCGATGCCATCAACGGCACTCCCGTCGTAGATCTCAAGCCACATTTCCCCGAAGTCGAGACCGCGGGAATCAGAGTCCCTGACTGGGTGTTTCAACTGCGCCAGTCCGCCTCCAAATGAAGGTCTTGACTCGTTGCGCTCATGACTCAGATGAACCGCCCAAATTGCCCTGGACATGAGCAAGGTGCGCCTCCCCTCGCGGGGCGCCTCAGCGAAGTCTACAGACTGCTTCTCGCTTGCCACGGCCTTCAGCACTGGTGGCCCGCTGATTCCCCCTTCGAAGTCATCGTGGGGGCTATCCTTACTCAGTCCACAGCCTGGAGCAACGTGGAAAGGGCCATGCTCAACCTGAAGGAGTCAGGAGCGCTGGCTCCCGCTTCGCTTCGCGACCTCCCGCTCGACGAACTGGCGAGGCTGGTATATCCATCCGGCTACTACAACGCCAAGGCGCTGAAACTCAAATCCTTCGTCGAATACCTGGGAAGCGCTCACCAAGACTCTCTGGAAAGCCTGTTCTCGCTCGATGTCCAACTCCTCCGCAGCGAATTGCTCGCCATTCACGGCATCGGCCCGGAAACGGCGGACTCGATAATACTCTACGCGGCCGGGCAGCCCGTGTTCGTGATCGACGCCTACACTCGCCGCATCCTTCTCCGCCTTAGACTTGCCCCACCCGACAGCAACTACGCCGATCTCCAGATGCTATTCATGGAGAACTTGCCGCTTGAAGAGAGGCTGTTCAACGAGTACCACGCGCTACTGGTCCGCCACGGCAAGGAGGTATGCAGGAAGACCCCTCGGTGTGACAGCTGCTGTATCGCGGATCTCTGCCCCCGCAACCTGTAGACGAACCGAGCTTGCATTCCCCCAATATTTGGTGTATCGTTTGGATCGGACAACTGAATATCAGGCCGCTAGGGGAGCGCACAGGCTGAGAGGTGGACCGCCACCAACCCTTGGAACCTGGACTCGGTAATTCGAGCGAAGGGAAGCGGGTGCTTAGGACAAAGAAAAGATCCCGAACCCAGTCTCGGGGTCTTTTGTGTGCAGGAGACAAGCAGTGACGCAGTTGGAATCGGCCCGAGACGGCACTCTGACGCCGGCAATGAGCGCCATCGCCGACCGAGAGGGAGTTGACCCTGAGTTAGTGCGACTCGGAGTCGCTGACGGCTCAATCGTGATCCCCGCCAACGTACGCCATAATGGCGTAGACCCATGCGGAATCGGGAAGGGATTGAGGACCAAGGTCAATGCGAACATCGGCACCTCCTCGGACCATGGCGATATGCAGACGGAGCTGGACAAACTGCAGGCGGCAGCCTCCGCGCTGGCGGATACCGTCATGGACCTCAGCACAGGCGGCGACATAAGCGCCATCAGGCGCGCCATCATAGCTTCGACATCTCTTCCTCTCGGCACCGTCCCTCTGTACCAGGCAGGAATCGAGGCGATAGAGCGGTTGGGATCGATCGTGGCGATGCCTGTCGACGACGTCTTCACTGCGATCGAGGAGCAAGCGGAAGACGGTGTTGACTTCATGACTGTTCACTGTGGTGTGACTCTCAAGGCCGTGGACCGCCTGAGGAAGTCGCCAAGGGCAACGGACGTCGTGTCACGCGGTGGCGCTTTCACCATTGGCTGGATGCTCCACAATGAGCGTGAGAACCCGCTGTATGAGTTCTTCGACCGGTTGCTCGAGATCGCGCTCAAGTATGACGTCACGCTTAGCCTCGGCGACGGTCTTCGGCCCGGAAGCCTGGCGGACGCCTCGGACCGCGCACAGATAGAGGAGTTGCTGACCATTGGAGAACTGGTCGATCGCAGTCGCGCGGCAGGGGTGCAGGTCATGGTCGAGGGACCGGGGCATATGCCTCTGGACCAGATCGCAGCCAACGTGCAGATCCAGAAGGTAGTGTGCAAAGGAGCGCCGTTCTATGTGCTCGGCCCGTTGGTGACAGATATCGGAGCCGGCTATGACCATATCAGCGCGGCCATCGGCGGAGCCATCGCGGCCTCAGTAGGAGCGGACTATCTGTGCTACGTCACACCGTCGGAGCACCTGTCTCTCCCGAACCCGGACGACGTGAGGGAGGGCGTGATCGCCACTCGACTCGCGGCACACGCCGGGGACATTGTCAAGGGTGTCACGGGAGCCCTCGACTGGGATCGAAAGATGTCGCTGGCCCGCAAGAATCTCGACTGGGCAGAACAACTAAGGCTTTCCCTGAATCCGGACAGGGCAGAGAAGGCCCGTGCCCAGCACGGCACGTCCGGCTCCGGTTGCAGCATGTGTGGCCAGTACTGTGCCATGGAGTTGGTTGCGGATTGTCTCGGCACTAGTCCGGCGCGCTGCTAATCCAGGAAGATATCGACAGGAGGATCAGAAATGGCGCTGTTTCACCCGGTAGCAGAAAAGGATGTCACCAGGGCAATAGTGGGCAGTTTTCTCACGCAGTTCGAGCAGTACGCGGAAAGCGATGTTATCATCGTCGGAGGCGGGCCCAGTGGGCTTGTGGCAGGACGGGATCTGGCACGGGCAGGTATCAAGGTGCTCATAGTAGAGAGAAACAACTACATCGGAGGCGGCTTCTGGATAGGCGGCTATTTGATGAACAAGGTTACCGTGAGGGCTCCGGCGCAGGAGGTCCTGGATGAACTCGGAGTACCCTACGAGCTAGCTACCCCCGGCCTCTATGTAGCTGACGGGCCACACGCCTGCTCCAAACTGATCGCGGCTACCTGCGATGCCGGGGCCAAGTTCGCCAACATGACCATCTTCGATGACGTCGTTCTCAGGGAGGGCAATCGCGTTGCCGGAGCGGTCATCAACTGGACACCTATCGCCTCCCTACCCAGGGAGATAACCTGCGTCGATCCCATAGCGCTGGAGGCCAGAGTACTCATCGACGCCACCGGACATGATGCCTGCGTGTGCAAGAAGCTCGAGGAACGGGGCCTGATGAAGACAGTGGGCTACGGGGCAATGTGGGTAGAGAGGTCAGAGGACCTTGTAGTGGAGCACACGGGTGAGGTCCATCCAGGCCTGATCGCCAGCGGAATGGCAGTGAGCACGGTCTACGGCCTGCCTCGGATGGGCCCGACGTTCGGCGGCATGCTTCTCTCCGGGAAGAAGGCCGCTGAGGCTGCGTTGCAGATGCTCGAGCAAATGGCAGTTGCCTAGTCGCCATGAAGCAGCCGGCCCACGTGTACCTCTACGCGGAGCGCACTGGTAAGGCCGTTGACCTTCTCGAAATACGCGACTACGTCAAGGAAACGTTGCCCTCTCTCGATGTGACTATCAGAGAGGGCTTCGTCAACTTCCACGCGGGGAACCTCACTGAGGATGTCCTGTCCCGGACAGCCCAGGACTTCGCCAGCGCCAAAGTCAGGAATCTCTCGAAGGAACTCGATGACTTCCAGCCTCTGCCAGGGGAGATTGCCTACGAGCACAGAAGGATCTCCGACCCCGACAACAAGGCCTGGGGAATCCTGTACGACGGCTACGTTGTCATGGGCATCCTCCGCCAGTTGATCCCACCAGCGGAGCGAAATTTGTCCCATGTTCACCTTGTGTTCACCAACCAGCTCTTTGGCACCTGGGACGAGAACGACCGGCGCTATCACGCCCGGGTGAGCGTCTACGGGTTCCCGTCGGTCATATCCACCGCCGGC
>JAZFSU010000353.1:0-4244 GCA_036446335.1 Dehalococcoidia bacterium
AGGGGAGGGTTTCCAACCCTCCCTTGGTTGAACAAGGTCGGAGCGGATGCTCCAACCTACCCAACGAGGCTAACGTCGTGACAGGAGTCGCGACGCTGCAGAAGTGCGGGGTTCTCCACGCTCCACCCACCCCGCGGTTGAACTCAGAGCCCCAGCAGCCCACTCACTCTGTCATCACGCCAGGCCTTCTGCTCTGCGAACCTGGCAGGGGGCCGGAATCGACGTCTGCAATCATGCGGGTCTGCGCCAAGGATCTCCATCTGACTCATGTCACCGACGCCAAGGCCCATACTCTGGCAGTACCACAGATACCCTATGTCGGAGATTTCGAAGCCCATCAACTGCGCCGTGAGACAATCCGCCGCCACCGGATCGGCGCTGGCCACCGCAACGCCCCAATCGACCGGGTCGCCTGTC
The DNA here is from genome assembly GCA_036446335.1 of Dehalococcoidia bacterium. GTDB lineage: Bacteria > Chloroflexota > Dehalococcoidia > SZUA-161 > SZUA-161 > JAZFSU01. The sequence continues at coordinate 418 of JAZFSU010000353.1, forward strand.
TCAGGACCGTCACCCTCCATGCCGACGTGCCCGTCAATCACGCTGAGATGCAGCGGGTGGGCCGCAGCAACGAGGTACAGGTTCAGGTTGTGCACGGGATACCCCTGATGCATCCTGCGCTTGTCACCCCCAGCGTGGACAGCGGCGGTATCCCTCATCCTCGAAAGCCTGCCGGTCCGCCTCAACGATGAAGGCAGCAGCTTGTAGCTCGTCTTGAGCAGGCCCCGAAGGGCGCCGCCGGAACCCGTCTTGACCCGATAGTACAGGGCTCCCATGGCCAGATTCTTGATGGATAAGGTGGCCACGACAATATCATGCGTTTTGGGGGGGCCGATAGCGATGCGATAGTCACTGTCAGCTACTCTCTTGGAGAAACGGACCTTGATGGGCTTGAGATGGGAATCGTACACCCCCACCTCCACCCACTCACCCTGGTTGAGGTCGACGAGCTCGACGTTGAACTCCCGAGCCAGTTCCAGGTATCCGAAGTTGGCATAGCCCTCGCGGGCCGGCACAATCGTTGACTCCCCGATCGTGATCTTGCCATCGTATCGCTCGCGCAGGAAGCGAAGCAAAGCACGCACCGCGTCAGCATGCGTTGCCGCATGCTGGTTGGTGGTCGATACGAAGTTCACCTTGATGAAGACATCTGACTTGTTCTCGAGATCGATATCGCTCTCGAGCAGACGCAATGCTGCGTCAATGTTCTCCGCCCGTCCGGCGCCCTTTGTCAGCGCAACCCTGGCCCTCACGATGCCTCCCCCAACATCAGTCAACCCGTAGTCCTCAGTCTCAGCCCAATGATATCACGCGCTGTTGCCAGGGTTCAATTCACAAGGATGCAGAGTTCGGGGAAGAGACCTGGTCAGGCAGCGACTAATGGGGTGAGTGCTACCAATCAGTCGGCTGCTTCCAGTACTATCAGGCCAGCTTGGGTCGCCCATATTGGCTATTGCCCAGTTGGTTGCAGGTATGCTAAAGTTCTAGCAGGAAACTGTGCCATCATACAGGTCGGCACCGCAATAGCAAGCAGGACTTCACGAAATGAACAAGAACCTCTCGGCGATCGAGGAAGCGTACGCCGACTGGCTGAGTGAACCGCTCCGCGAGGCGGAGCGGATTGGAGAGGCCGACATCGTTGTCGGCCTTGTCTTCAGTAGGGAAGCTAAAGCCGTTGGACGCGCATGCCAGACGGCAGCGAAGGAACTCTCAAACTCGTTCCCCGACAGGAAGTGCGTGCTGGTATGCGTTGGAGTGAAGAACGGACAGCTCTCTCACGATGCTGCGATGGAAGCGCCCACGGGACGCGCCGCAGATATCATTACTTTCCCTGCAAGAAATGAGCTCTTGAGCGGCAGGCACTGGAGCCTGAGGGCGGCGATGGAGATTGCAGACAGTCTCGCCGCCGACCTCGCGGTCCTTGAGGCCGATCTCGGTGCCACACGATCCGGGAACGGCAGCAACAATACGGTTCCGAACGTGATTGATCGTATGCTGCTCCCCATAGAGCAGGAAGGCATCGATCTTGTCATCCCGAAGCTGAACGGCCGCTTCTTTGGTCACCCGGCCACAACTCACCTGGTGCGCCCTTTGCTCGCTTCGCTTTTCCGTATAAAAGTAGGGGCACTCCCCCAAGGCGCGTTCGGAGCATCGGCAAAGCTGCTCCGAATCTACATGGCTGACCTCGGCATGACCGATCCCAGTACCTGGGATGAGGTGATCGGTGAGCACGGCGTCGATAGCTGGCTGGTGACAACCGCCCTGGTAAACAAGGCAGCGATTTGCGAAACAAGCATCACTGTCAAAGGCAATGGAGTCTGCCCGGACGAGGACAAGACGGTGAGGCAGCAAGTCAAGGCAATTCTTGACCAGACCGGCGCCAACAAGGACTGGTGGCAGCAAAAAGGAGCCATGGTCTACCCTCTGTCCACGTTTGGACAGCGAGAGAGCCGCTTGACAATCGAAGCCGCGCCGGACCCCGGGGCACTGATCGAGCGGTACAAGAACGCTTACAACGAATATCGAGGCCTGTACGGAGAAATACTTTCCAGAGACGCAATGAGGGAACTCAGGAAGCTGGCAGGATGTGATCCCGATGAGTTCGGATTCCCTTCATGGCTCTGGGCCGACATAGCATATGATTTCCTGCTCACGTATTGTCTTGGTCAACTCAGCAAGGCCAACCTCCTAGACGCCTTCATCCCAATATGCTACGCGAGGGAGGCCGGGTTTGTTCAGGAGATCGAGGCATTGAGGAAACGGCTGGAGGCAGCTCTCCCCGATGAAGCCGAGCGCCTCACCGCTCTCGCAGCGGAATGGGAGATCCGGCAGCAAACTGAGGAGTTCGTCAATCGGAGGCGGAGCTTTGCAGAAAGATGGAGGAAGGAAGAGGAAGCGCTAAAGCCAATACTGCCCCGCGTGACCTATCGCGAGTTCATACCCGGAGTTGCGCTGATAGTCCCCAAGGAGTTCGTGTCGCCTGCCGGCGAGATCATAGGCACTGACAGCATATACAGCACCCTAGTCACGAGGTACCGCAAGGAATTCGAGGACTTCGTTCATGAGCGGATTGGCGTGCCACGGCATGCCGCTCCTGTCGAGATAGCTCATCGTGTAGAAGAGTTGATGCACCAGTTTGAAAACGACCTCGCCGATCTTCTCTTGAAAGGGGACCTTTCGACCATGGAAGGGACCGAGAGCATCGCCGGGGCTGTGTTCGAGGACTTTCCCCACTCCGAGACATTCGCCCTGAAGCCGGAGGTGGCCTCGTGGCTTCTGCAGCGAAATCCCCCGCGAAATTCGCTCATCAGACTAGGAGCATCCAGCCTGGCCGAACTCGAACGCAGCTATGGGCCAAATGATATCTTGGCACTGTCGAGTCTCCTGGAGGAAACAGCGCATACTGTCAGGGTGTGGGAGTGGATCTCCGGAAACGCCCGGCCTGAGCACTTCACAAGGTTCGCCCTCAAGCCTGTGGTGGTGAGCCACGAGGACTTTCCCATGCTCGCCCATATCAAGGAACCATCTGCCCTGAGCAAGCTGGCAGGGAGAATAGTCGTCAGCAATCTGCCCGAGAGAGCAGGCAGAGAACTCCCTAAGCTACGCTACTTCACCACAATGACAAAGAACATAGTCGAGGCCGAAGCGTTCGGGCAGATATGGGAACAGTTTGCGCGAGAGAGAAAGGAATTCGGGACGAGGGTCGTGAACTCGCTCAGGGGCCACTGGGGACGTCATCCGCTATCGGCCCACAACATCTTCGAGAACAGGCTGCAGAGGATACTAATCGAGCGGCTGCGCGAAATGGCCGCGGACATGGCGGGAACGGGAGACCCCGCCCTATTGCAGATGAGCGACAGCCTGAGGCTAATGACTGAGTGCTATCACCTCGCCTTCTCGTTTCCTGATGGGACCTTCATACCTTGTTCCGCGTGGACCTGGTCCAGCTACAGCTTCAAGGGCGGCACCGGCTCGCCCACACCGCTCTCGCTCCACGTAGAGAGGGACTGGGCGTCCAGGGAGTTCCTTCTGGAGCTGTACACCAGTCTGGGAGGAACCGAAGAGGCTATGGACAGGCGGATCACAGAGCTGATGGGGCAGGAGATGGAATCCGAAAACCTGGCTCGACTGATCCTGCCCGGGTGGCAGCCCGTAGACGATGTCATGCCAGAGCAACTGCCGCTCCCGGCGGAGCCTCAAGCGGGCAAGTTGATCAGATTCGCAGGAAATCCTATCCTCAAGGCGCTGCCGCAACACGAGTGGGAGTCCAGCTATGTGTTCAATCCCGGCGCGATCCGAATAAGGGACAAGGTGTATCTCGTGTATCG
>JAZFSU010000354.1:0-6470 GCA_036446335.1 Dehalococcoidia bacterium
ACTTCGGGTTTGTGCCCCACAGTGGCCTTCTTCATCTTCTTGCCGCAGATGGGACACTTCCGTTTTTTCTCCGACGACTTGGCTTCGGGCGAAGTCAGAACGCTGTCCACTGAGAGGACGCTTCCCTCCAACTGCATCCTCTCCAGCAGCAGCTCAAGTTCGCCTGCGTCGAACCAGACCCCTGAGCAGTTGACGCAGTGGTCAAGCTCGATCTTCTCGTGCTCAACCACGATCATGGGATGGCTGCAAGTAGGACACTTCATAGGAGCGATCTCAGAATGGCGTTGCCCCAAGTGTACGACAAGGAACGAGACTATGTCAAGGGAATCTCCTTTGAGGCTGTTGCGAGCGGTGAACAGCCGGTGTTCGAATCGGGCCACTTTCCTCCGGGGCGGCTGATCGCGAGCGCCGCCGCTTCTGCGCCGGGCATTGTCTATCGCGGCCGGTTTGAAAACCCTGTGGGAGCATGTTAGAGTTCAACTACTGGCACACCCCATCGAGATTCTCCGGCACATGTCGGGCAAAACTGAGAGAGGATCGGAGTATGCGGCTTCGAAGCCTTGAGAAGTGCTTCAACCACAGTCACCTCAGGGTTTATTTTCAACGGAAGTTCGAGGCCCCGAGGGCATTCTCGGAGTTGGGCGTCGGCGAAGGCAGCACGTGCCTTGAAATCGGGTGCGGGCAGGGTGCGGGGGCTCTCCTGATCAATCAATATCTTGGCCCCAAGCGGGTAGTCTGCGTGGACATAGACCGTGAGAACATGGAATTGGCGAGATTGTATACTTCCCGTCCCCCGAAATGGGCCCGCAACGCCAGGAGCGACAATATCAACTTCTTCTGCGGGGACGCAGCCAGACTCGCTTTCGTGGACAGCAGTTTCAACGCGGTGTTTCTGTTCGGGGCCCTTCACCACATAAGGGAATGGCGAAGTGTGATCGCCGAGGTCTTCCGGGTGCTGAAGGTGGGAGGAGTGTTCGCGCTGGAGGAGGCGTTGTTTCCCGATTCGTTCTTTTTCTTCAACTGGCTGTCCGGACACGTGCCTATCGCCGAGGCGGAGATGAGGGATGCCCTAGCGACGTCGGGGTTCTCGATCCAGCGCTTTGAGATCACGAAGCGCTTTGAGATGACCAGCCGCCTCCCTGCATGCTCGGTTCGGGCAGTGAAGGCATAGACGCTCGGCGGGTTGGAGGCCATACCCTGGGCAAGAGTCATCCGCATCAACATCATTGCGGCCGTCGATCGTGCCTTCCCCTGCGCGGACCGTGACCTGGCGGTGTCATCCAGATACTCCGAGCCCCCATAGTGGTGCTTACCAACTCCTTGACTCCTAGTACTATATCGCTATTTTCTGTGTGGAAGCTCGGTGGTAGCATATGGTCACCCGAGTAACTCAGAGTTGATCTCGAGTGGGTGGTGGTGGCGTGCGATTGCCTTGTTGCTCTCGATGCGGCACATTCTCTAGAGAGGGCATGGCGTAGCTGAACCTGCGCGGTCTGCAGGACGCGAGTGCAGTTCAGGCGATTTGGGTTTCCGAGTGAGGGCAAATGACGATGGAGAAGCCAGACAGCCTTGAGCCGGAGTCAGCAACACCGCAGAGTTATGCTGACGATGAGGCCCAGGCCGGTGTGGCCGGCGCTGGAGGCACCGGAGAACCCGATACCAGACTGGACCTGCTCTATGAGATCGGAAGGAAAGCGAGTTCGGTCTCGGAAGTGTCGAGCCTGATTGCTCAGATAATGTCCATGACTGAGCAGACGTTGAAGGCATCGGCTTCGTCTATCTTGATGCTTGACGAGGAAGCGCAGGAGCTCTACTTTGAGTTCGCGGAGGGCGAGGTCGGGCAAACGCTAAGGCAGGTGAGAATGAGCGTGGAGTCTGGCATCGCAGGCTGGGTTGTTCGCTATGGCAAGCCTCTGATTGTCAACGATGTAGCCAATGACGAACGCTTCTGCGAAGCTATTGACAGGACCACCGGCTTTGTCACCAGAGCCGTCATGTGTGCGCCAATGAAGGTGCGCGGTAAAACGACAGGTGTGATAGAGGTGCTCAACAAGCTGGATGGGAGCGACTTCGATGATGGGGACCTGGAAGCGCTTGTTTCTGTTGCATCAACTGCTGCGATGGCGATCGACAGCAAGCGCTCTGAAGAGGCGCTACGAGTCTCCGAGGAACACTACGCTGCCTTGATCTCGAGTCTTACGGATGCCGTGTTCGAGACTAGAGAAGGGGTGGTCACCTGGTGCAATGAGAGGGTGGAGGAGATATACGGGTATTCCAGAGAAGAGATGATCGGCAAAGACATACGATTCCCCTATCCACTGAACACCGGCCCGCTGGAACTCAACAGGAAGGTCTCCGCAGCGATAAAGAAACATGGGCGCTACTGCGATTCCGCGAAGGTCAAGAAAAAGGATGGGACCTCTGTAGACACCGAGTACACCATCTCGCAGATAGCCGGAAGATATCCCATCGAACTGGTCGCGGTGGTTCGCGATGTCACAGACCGCAAGAGGGCTGAGGATGAGAAACGGCGGATGGAGCAGCAACTTCAGCTTGCCGGTCGGCTGGCAGCGGTGGGCGAGCTGGCAGCGGGAGTCGCCCACGAGTTGAACAATCCCCTGGCCGCGGTTCAGGGATTCGCCCAGCTTCTCTCGCAGAACGAAACCCTTGACGAAGAGACAAGAATCGATGTGGAGACCATCTACGAGCAGGCGCAGCGCGCCACTCGAATCACCGAGAGCCTGCTTTCCTTTGCCCGCAAACACAACTCGGAGAAGGCCCTTGTATCGATCAATGAAGCCCTGGAACGAAGTCTGGAACTGCACGCTCACCAGATGAAGGTCAATAACATCGAGATATCACTGGAACTGGATCCCGAGCTGCCCGAGACCTGGGCCGATTTCCATCAGATGCAGCAGGTCTTCGTGAACATCGTCTCCAACGCTGAGCAGGCCATGACTGGAGCCCACCATAGGGGCAACTTGTCCATCAAAACTCTGGTTGCCAGCGAGACGATTCAAATCATATTCGCTGACGATGGACCGGGCATACCGGAGGACTCCCTCAGAAGGGTGTTCGACCCATTCTTCACCACCAAGGAAGTGGGAAAAGGGACCGGTCTTGGCCTGAGCATTTGCTACGGTATCATCCGGGATCATGGCGGGAACATATTTGTCAGGAGCAAGGCGGGCCAGGGAGCTGCCTTTGTGGTGGAAATACCCATCGTTACCGAAGAGCAGCTTGCTGTCGACGAAATACAGTTAACCCGCGTGCGGCGGACCTGACAGTCTTGGCACTGATCCCGGCCGGCCCGTCGATGGTGACCGCCTCCCCCAACCTTCCCGCATAGGAAGTCTCCCTCTTTGGAGGCACTATCCACCTGCACAACGCTGGTTTGTCCGCAATCCGAGACATCTTCTCGTGACTTCTCTGGCGCCTAAGGTCTGGAGGCGCGGAGCTTGTTGCAGGTCGCGGCAGTGCTGGTTTATCATCAATTGCTGGTGGGCCAAGCTCAGCCAGGCTGCTCACGCTTTGACGTCTTGCGCCTGCCGGGGCAACGAACGCCGACCTCTGAGGGAATGCGCGTATGGCTTCAGACCATCCGGTGCCCGTATCAGGGTTCAGTGATAATCTGGTCGGATGCAATGGCCTCGATGTACATGGGTTTGAGGCGTGGGTATTCTATCCCGGGATGTTGTTCGGCGCCTGGGGTAGATGGTGGGGTGGCAGGGAAGGCCGTGACAGACCGCACGAAGGATTGGATTTCTGTCTGTACCGGGGCAGAGGCGGAGTGAATAATGGCCTCGACGAAAAGACTCTGATTCCGGTTATGTATGATGGCGAAGTCGCCAGGATCGAAGACGATTTCCTCGGGAAGTCAGTGTATGTTAGCCACGGCATCGTTGACGGCAAGGGCCGCCGGCTCCACACTGTATATGGTCACGTCCAGCCAGAAGGCGGCGTTCGTGAAGGCCAAACCTTGATGGGGGGTGAGATCTTTGCCAGCGTAGCCCCCCCTCGGCGGGGCAAGCAGATAGTCGCTCCTCATCTGCACGTCTCGGTGGTGTGGGTACCGAGTTCATTATCGCGAGAGGATCTCGGCTGGCGGACGATTGCTGACTCAGATATGGCGATCCTGGTGAATCCGCTGGAGGCCATTCGCTGCGACTATATGGTGCTGAGGCAGGAGTGCATCGGCGCGGACCAATGATGGAGGTGAAGATCGTGAATCGAGACGAGAAAGACAAGTTGAGGGTGCTGCTTGGCTATTGGATCAAACACAACAAGGAGCACGGCGACGAATTCAGGGAATGGGCGGAAAGGACGAGAAGCTCCGGGGAGGCGGCGCTTCACAAGGAACTCATTGGAGCGGTAGAGGAGATAGACAGGGTAAACGCATCGCTCGCCAGGGCCCTTGAGAGCTTGGATGGAGGCTAGCGGCACTGGCGACCGAGTGAGGTCTGGCAATGTGAGCGGCTAGACCGCTATCTTTTGACCACACGAAGTTTCTTTACTTCGCCCCGGAAGCCCAGGGTAGTGTCCAACCTGTCCCTGATGTATGCTGTGAGGTCGTCCGCGCTCTGGTTGGTGGACCAGTCTTCGTCAAGTGTAAGGGTTGCCTTGAACGTGATGCTGATGTTAGCCATCCGACTTTCGCTCCTCGCCTTTGATTGTGCACTCACCACGCATCAGCGCATGTGACAGAAACCACTCTCGAAGCAGCCGCAGATCCACATCGATGCTTTGTCAGCTTTCATGGACAGCATCCCCGGACCCTCTGGCTCTGGCCATGCCAACGCGTTGGGCGCGCCGCTACCGCAATCTGAGATTAGCACAGGTATAACCCATCATGCCATAGGTATTTCTGACGATCCGTGGAGGGAAAATAGTACCGCCTTCAAATGAAGGTGTTTGAAGGGGCGACCTATTGCGTGGGTTGGGGGCAGAGAATCTGCAATTGGCCAGGGTCAACTCCACCTCCAGGTCAAATGCTCGCCTTTGACGTCATACTTGAGAAGCCCTCTGTCGACCCATTTCCTGATACCTGCGATTGCCTGATCGCGGGGACTCTCCGTGATCTCCGCCACTCTGCTTGCCAGCCTCTCGATCGGGTCGCCGTCGCGATCCATTGGCTCCAGGTTCTCGATTACGTCGTCCAGGATCAATGCACATGCCAAGGCGCCGCCTTTTCCTGTCTGCGAGGCGGCAATCTCGTCTGACTTGCCCTCTCTCTCCAACCTTGCTACGTACTCGTCGAGGCCCCTTTGGTACTCGCCCAGGGCCTCGGCTATGTCCTCGGGCCCGGCTCCAGCCGTCCTCGAGACTGCCGTGTTGGCGTCGTATTGCACCCAGTCGTCTGTCAATATTTCAACGCCGTACTCCTGTGCCTTCTCGCGCACCTCGGTTCCTGGGAAGGGAGACAGAACGTTGAAACCCCACGAAGTATCGAGTTCCGTGGCGAACCGGATGTTCTCTTTCAGTGTCTCTTTGGATTCCCCTGGAAGCCCGATGATGAAGGACGCCATGACTTGAATGCCAGCCTCCTTCCCCAATCTGACGCCCTCCCTGATCTTGTCAAGGGTGATCTTCTTCTTGACCGTATCCAGTATCTGTTGGTTACCGCTTTCAACCCCGTAAAGCATCCACGTACATCCGGCCTTCTTCATCTTGCGCAGGAGATCGAGGTTCACGGTGTCTACCCTGGAGAAAACGCTCCAGTTGAACTCCAGGCCTCTCGACATGATCTCGTCGCAGAATGCGTGAACATGCCTGTGGTTCAGAGTGAGCAGGTCGTCCTCCATGTTGATTTCCGTGAAACCGTATGCCAGGGCCACCTCTATCTCATCCACGATGAGTTTTGGGTTGCGATATCTGGCTCTTCTGCCTCCCATCTTTGAGCCGACGCAGAATATGCAGTTGAACGGACAGCCCCTGCCGGTCACGAGGCTGCAGTGACAATCGAGAGCGTGATACTTGGATAGAGGGAAGAGGTGTCTGGCTGGCAAGGGAAGCTGGTCAAGGTCCTGGATCAGACTCCGCTCGCCGGTCAGCCTTATGCCGTCCGCCCTGTAGGCTATGCCATCTATGTCCTCCAGCCTCTTCCCGCCCACGATGTCGAGGATTGTCTGCTCGCCTTCTCCCCTGACCACGATGTCTATCCACGGGGCTTCGCTGAGGGTTTCAGTCGGACAGAACGTTACGTGCGGCCCCCCGATGATAGTAATGATGTCCTGGCTGACGTCCTTGCAGCGCTCCAGGATGTCCGAGGCGATCGGGTAGTTCATCGTCACACAGGTGATGCCAACTATGTCCGGCTGGAACTCCTCGATCTTCCCCCTGATCTTCTCGCTCGAATACTTGGATACCAGCAGGTCGAGGACTTGCACCTCGTTGCCGGTCTGTTCCAGTATCGCGGCGATGTAGGCCAGCCCCATCGGCATGATCGGAATCTCTGAGAAAGGATACGGTGG
>JAZFSU010000355.1:0-7238 GCA_036446335.1 Dehalococcoidia bacterium
GGAACCGAAGGGCGACGCGGCAATCTCTGATACGCGAAGAGAGATTGCTTCCCCCGATAAATCGGGGTCGCAATGACATGCTGGTCAGTGAGTTGGCCATAGTCACCGATGAGGTGAACAGCCCAATCGTGGATCCAAGGACTAAGGAGCCACGCGCTGAGCGAAGGAAGCTTCTCTCCAGGTTAGGCAGTGTCCGGCACGATCGATGCGCACCTCTCGACAGCGGGCCAAGGGCAGAGAATACGAGACGGCATGCGAAGCGAGGGGTTCACCTGGAACTGAATGCGCCTGCACGAGCATACCCAAAGCAGGCCGGCGGATTATCGCCCTCTAGCGTTTAGCGCCGGGGGACAGCAGGTTCCGGAAGAATGACCCGATCCTCCCCCAGAATAGCTTCACGGCAAACAGCCCGCCTACGAATCCGGCTATGACCATTTGGAGGATGATGCTCCCGGTTCCCGGGTCGAGATAGGCATCGGTCGCCCCTGTCAGCGGCAGGTGGACGATCAGCGCAGGTACGATCGGCGCCAGCATCAGCGGTGGATACCGTTTCATCGCGGTCCCCCCTTTCGGGAGCAGCAGTTCCGCCCAAATCAGTGCAGGCTGGGTTCACCTTGTGCGGAACAGAATTCCCGCAGAGTGTACCAACCCTGCGCTAAGATGTCAAATGATCCCGAAGCCGGGCTCCAGTCGTACAGGGGCACGGCATGCCGTGCCCCTAGCCCTTCTTCTCGAACCTATAGCCCCACTATGCAGACGCTGACCACGCTACGGTAGGGGATTCCACCCAGGTTGTGCGTGAGGCCGTACTTGGGATCTTTCAACTGCCTCTGGTCGGCCTTGCCCCGGAGCTGCAGGTACATCTCGTAGACCATGCGTATGCCTGACGCAGCGATCGGGTGCCCGAAGCATTTCAGGCCTCCGTCAGGCTGGATGGGCTGCGCTCCATCCAGGTTGAATCGGCCCCCCATGACGTCGTCCATCACTTTCCCTCTGGGACTGAACTGCAGGTCCTCCATAGTCACGGCCTCGGTTATAGAGAAGCAGTCGTGAACCTCAGCCATGCTGATCTCGTCCCGCGGGTTCTTGATCCCCGCCTCTTCGTAGGCCCTCACCGCGGCGCGGGTGGTCGGCTCCACGTGCGTGTAATCGTAGTCGGTGTACATCTCCTCCTCACCCGAGCTTGCGGAGATCTGGAGCGCCTTGACGTAGACGGGATCAGGCCTGAAGTTCTTGGCCATGTCGGCCCGGCAGACGATGGCCGCTGCCGCGCCATCGCTTACTCCACAGCAGTCGAACAGGCCAAGCGGCCACGCGACGATGGGCGCATTCATAATCTGCTCGACGGTCACCTCTCTCCGCAGGTGAGCCTTGGGGTTCAGAGAGCCGTTGTGGTGACTCTTGGCGGAGACCGTGGCCAGCATTCTCTTGCCCTCTTCGGGAGTGATGCCGTACCGGGCGAAGTACCTCGTGGCCAGCATGGCGTACATCCCCGGCGCGGTCTGGTTGGCGCCTATGACCCTATGCTTCGTGCCAATCACCGCCCAGTGAGAGAACTCCGGAAGGCCGCCGTAGCCGGTGTCCTTGAGCTTCTCGACGCCCAGTGCCATGGCGACGTCGCACGCTCCGGAAGCCACACCGTAGCACGCGCCTCTCAATGCCTCTGAGCCGCTGGCGCACATATTCTCGACCTTGGTCACAGGGATGAAGGGCAGCTTCAAGGCCTGGGACAGCGGCAGAGCACTGTCTCCAACGTTGACCGACGTGAACTCAGGTCCGCCCTGCCACGCTGCCTGAATATCCTTCTTCTCAATCCCGGCATCCTCGATAGCCTCTTTGAAAGCATCGATCATCAGGTCCTCTGGCCCCTTGTCCCAGAGCTCCCCGAACCGGGTGCATCCCATTCCGATGATTGCGACTTTGTCTTTTATACCCTCTGGCACTTTCGCCTCCTTCAACGCTTGATTGCGGACATGGCTAAGCTCTCGGCGGCATCGCTTTCCAGAAGTAGCCGTGGATGCCGCGCAGTTCGTCGACGTACTTTCTGCGGAAGGTCATGTCAACGGGCATGCCCACGCTGAGCGATTCCTGCTCGCAGTCGGTAAGATTGAAGGCGAATCTTCCCCCCCCGTCGAAGTCCACCACGCCGTAAAACTCCGGAGGATTGGCGCTGAAGGCCAGGCTGTCGGCGGTGTAGCTGAACAGCTTGCCTTTCCTGTCGGAGAAGCGGTACTCTTCCATCTCATCGATAGCCCCGCAACTCGGGTTGACGCATACGCGCTGATAGGGGTACTGCGGGGTGCCGCACTTCTTGCACTTCGCCCCGGTGAGAGCGAGGATTGTCTTTCGTTCCCGCCACATCATCGATACGGCAGTGGGCCCCACTTCTCCGCGGAACCCCGTCTCCATGGGGATCACGTTGCGGAAGGCCTGGTACTTTTCGTAGATGGCCAGATCTTTCCTGGACTCCAGATGCTTCCGGATGCCCATCCCGCCCCGGACCTTCTCGATCCGGTCGGTCACCTGGAAGAACATGGCATCGCTCCCGTTGCCATAGCTGGCGACGAGTATCTTGTCCCCCGGCTTGGCGTCTTCGAGCGCGGCGACCAGCATCATCAGAGTGTTGGCGGTGCCTGTGTCGCCTACAGTAGTGAGCATCTCCTGCTGAACCTGAGCGGGGTCAAGCTGCAGCTTCTTCGCGATACCGCCGTGGTCTCTGAGGTAAAGGCAGGGGAACACGACCTTGGCGAAATCCTTTGTCTCCAGGCCGTATTTCTTCAAGAGTCCGTTGATAGCCTCGGGGATGAACTTGGTGTAGGCTTCGTCACGAATCCACCTGTCCTCCCAGCTGCGGAGGAACTTGTCCCCGTCCACCCGCCACTGGTCCATGAAGTCGTAGGACAGAGAATAGGATCCTTCGAGGCTGGCGATGACATCAGTGTCCCCAACCAGCAGGGCCGCAGCGCCCTCCCCGAATATTACTTCCTGAGCGCTGCCGCCCTTCCCCAGCCGGCAGTCCGAAGCGCAAACCAGAACGCTCTTCTCCGAGCCCGCTCCTATGGCGTCGCAGGCGGCAAGCAGAGCACCTGTCCCCGCCTTGACGGAGTCGCCGAAGTCGCTGGTGCGAATGTCCGGGCGCATGTCCAGCGCCGTGGAAATAATGCCCGCATTCTGCCTCTCCCTATATGGCGGCGTTGTGCTGGCGAAATACAGGCCATCTATCGTTGCCCTGTCGAGTCCGTCAAGACAGTCGATGGCGGCGGCAACCGCCATGGTCAGGCTGTCCTCATCGTGGTTGGCCACCGCCTTCTCTCCAGGCAATGAGGCCGCAGAAGCCGACCATCCGGTGGCGGCGGAGATGATCTTTCGATTTATCCTTTGCAGCGGGATATATGCGCCGTACGAAGTAATCCCTGCCATTTGCCCTCCTTTCGTCGCCAGAAATTATACCACTCGGGACGAACGACGGCAAACGTGGCTCTCTCGTGGCTCCGCTACCCGGGCGGGGGGCGTCTGAAGGGCCTGGTGGCAGACAGAGGCAGGCGGACAAACAGCCAAGTCGTGGAACACATGTCATCAAGCAGTAGAGAAGCCGGAGGCCATGAAGCCGCTAGTGCTTCATGAGGGCTTGAATCGTCAAGATCGTGTTACAATGAGGACAGCACAGGACGATCAGCCGGACTCCGGCGAGGTCCTGGACATTGGCGGCAAGTTTCTTGATGGACTCTTTGCAGTAAGGGCACTTCATCGCCCACCTCTTCGCATCGTATGATGAAACACTAGCATACCTGTTGTCAGATACGCAATGGCCCTTTAAGGTGCTCAAAGATGGGAATATAGTACCAGAGCTGCCGGCGACCGGAGGGCAAACGCAAGAGGCCAGCCAAAAGGCCGGCCCCTCGTGTGGCTTACCAGGAATAGTCCCTGCTACGTTCGCTAGGTCATGGCTCCCTCCGTCCTTGCAGACTTGCTACTACTATATCCCGCGCGCTCCCGCGCTACAATCACCTGATCGGGCGAACCGCCCAAGGAAATGGTCAACGACGCTAACTCTCAGCCGGTGGGCAGTGGCATCTTTGGTGCATTGACTTCCGTAGCACAGCCTGAACACGCGTACTTGGCCAAAACTAAACTTGGCCCCCGCGCGAGACCGCTCTTCTCAGCGGTCGTTGGACGTGGAATGCCTCCCTACCCCTGAAGTAGTGCCCTGGTGGGGGCACAGTCTATGGCGATGCCGCCGGCGACAGCCTCACACCCTATCCGGTGAAGCCATTCACAAAGATTACGAGGTTCGAGACGACGACCCCTGCCATCCCGAGGTTGAGCCATTTGAGCGCCTGTGGCTTCCCCAGTTTGCAAAGAACCAGCGCCGCTGTCAGGACTACGCTCATCTTGATGGCGTAGGTGGCTGCTTCTCCAACCCCGCCCATGAGGCCGGCGACCACCGGGTTGGCTTCGACAGCGCCCATCTGCAGTCCTATGTGGGTCGTCAGAACATCCAGAGCCTGCAGCCCCAGGAGAATGTAGACAAGCCACAGATGGTTGAGGGCCTGGGAGTTTCTGGCACCGTAGATCCTCTCGACTGCGACTCTGTGCCCCGCTGCGTTTCCGCTGACCCTTGTGTTCTCCATTGTCCCGGCCTCCTATCTACAGTGTAGTGAAGGCCGTACGCGAGTGTTTTCAACGGGATTACACAAAGACTGTAAACTTGGCTACATTCCCGGCACAGCGACGAGCGCCGGGGACGAAGTATCAGCAGCCTACCGAGGAGAGGGTCAAAACCAAGTCGTAGCTTCGCCACTCCCGTGGCGACGAATTCTCTGTAGTGACAGGAGGCACGACGCTGCACCCTGATAAGGATCGGGGAGATGGGGTCAAGGATAAGTGAGAACGAATTCCCTGATGGCGGAGAAGTAGGCTGCCATGCCTACGAGCATGATGTCATTGTGCCCCGCCCCGGGGATGGTCAGCAGCTTCTTATTCTCCGAACCCGCATTCTCGAGGAATATCTCGGCCTGCTCATGAGGGATTATCTCGTCATATTCGCCGTGCAGGATGAGGAGGGGCATGGTAATCGAGCGAATCCTGCCAAGACTCGCCTCCTCGAAAGGCCTCAGGCCCGGGAACGGCATGGACGGGTTCAGCAGCGTTAGCAGACGGCCCACGCTGGCAAATCCGCTCTCGATGATCAGCCCGCTGAGCCGTTCGGCACGACTCGAGGCGAGCTCCACAGCGGGGAGGCTTCCCAGGGATCTGCCCATGACGAAAAGGGGGCCGCTATAGCCGCCGGACCGCAGAGTATCATGGAAGTAGTCGAATATGACGCGGGCGTCGGCAACCATGGTGGAGAAGGACGGCGTGCCTCCGCTTTGACCATAGCCCCGGTAGTCCGCCACGAACAAGTTGATGCCGGCGTTGTTGCAGTGGGGTGCGATTCCGTCGTAGTCGTAGACCACCTCGCCGTTGCCGTGGAAAAACAGGATGGAGGGCGCGCTTTCGCTGGCCGTGTAGAAACGACAGCCTATCGATACGCCGTCCGCCACGAGCACCTGATGGTCGACGGCCCCGGGTGGAGGCGGCGTCCATTCCTCCCTGGGGTAGAAGACGAACATGAGGATGTGCGGCTGATCCAGCTGGGAGAAATCGATCTCGTGAGACATGGGCTGCACGCCTATTCTAACATCCGATCCGATTACGTCAACGTTGGCAGGGCTGGGCGCGCGCTACGTGTCATTCAGGCGGCTTCATCAGCTCTGGACATGGCCATCGACGGGAATGGAGGCGCTTTCCCCAGTCGTGGCCTGGTCTGCGGACACAATTGGGATCTCCACGACAAGCGTCGTTCCTTCACCTGGCGTGCTCTCGGCGCGTATGCGGCCGCCGTGATCCTCGACGATACCATAGGCCGAGCCCCGTTCCCTGCCCCACGCCCTTGGTAGTGAAGAACGGGTCGAAGAGTCTCTTCAGGTTCTCCTCGGGGATGCCGGGCCCGTCGTCGGAGAATTCCATTCGGATAAACCCGTCTGCTGTCACCGTCCTGATCGAAATCCTGCCTTCGCCTTTCGCCTCGGTCATGGCCTGCTCGGCGTTGGTGACGACGTTCACACAAACCTGCTGCATCTGGTGAAAGTCAGCCATGGTCATAGGAAGAACTGGATCAAGCTCCGTCTCAATTTCGATGTTGTTGACCCTCAGACGGTATGTGTGGAGCTCGAGGCTTTTCTCTATCACCTCGTTAAGAGAGATCAGGCGCTTCTCCGGGTTGTGCTTGCGGGCAAAGGAGAGAAGGTTCGAGGTGATCTTGGCGGCGCGCTTCGCCTCTCTGTATATGGTCTCCACATCGCTCTGCATCGATTCATCGAGGTCTTGCCTCGATGTGAGGAGTTCCGCGAAACCCTGGACTGCAGTCAGGGGGTTGTTCAGCTCATGGGCAACGCCCGCGGCCAGCTCACCAACTGCGGCCAGACGCCCGGAAAGCTGAAGTTGCTGCTCAATCCTCTGTTTCTCTTCCTCGGCCTGCTTGCGCTCCGTCACGTCGCGGTAGTTGACCACGATGCCATTGACCGCCGGATCATCCAGAAGATTCTGGCCAGTTGCTTCGATGTTACGCCACACCCCGTTCTTGTGACGGAAACGAACCTCTGCTTGAACAATTTGACTCGGGTCCTCCATGATCTGCCCGAAGATCTCCGCTGCACCCTGCGCATCATCAGGATGAATCAGCGCAAAGGCATCCGTGCCGACCAATTCCTCAGGCCTGTATCCCAGGACGTGCTCGATCGAAGGGCTTTCGTACCGGATGGTTCCGTCGCCGCTCAGAACGCCAGTGACATCATGGGAGTTCTCGATGAGAGCCCGGAAGTGCTTCTCCTGATCTCGCAGCGATCGCTCTGCTTCCATGCGCTCCGAAATGTCGCTGCCGTAGATTTGCCCGATGCCCAAATCCGGCACGCCTTTGAAGGCGAAAAGGAAGTGGCGGTCAGCCACATCGACCAGGTGCGAAATGATCGCGCCATCGCGAATGCATGCGGCCAGGTCGATCCCCCCAACGGACGGCAGAACTGAGGCCAGCGAAACGCCGGGCGCCAGCCCTCCACCCAGCAACTCGTGTGCAGCTTTGTTCGCCATGAGCACCCGGCCATCCTCATCGAACCGAAGGACCGGTGCGGGATTCAATTCGGCGAAGAGGGCCATAAGCTTGGTCTCTTCTTCCGCCTGCTTGCGCTCCGTGATATCCC
>JAZFSU010000356.1:0-2618 GCA_036446335.1 Dehalococcoidia bacterium
ACCACGCCTCAGCCAGATCGGGCCAATCTGTCGGCGTACGAGATTTCCAAGGTACCGGAGCGAGAGTAGTGGGGCATCAGGTGTCAAGGGCGGTGTAAAAGTGTACCAGTGGGGCGGAGCAATTGTGTACCACCCGAGTTAATATTTACTGGTTGATTTATTCTTTTTTCTTGTCGTCGTGTCCTGGGTTAGTCTGAGATTTGGTCAGCGCCTTGAGATGCGGCCTGACCTCTTTGTCTGCTGTGCTTGAGTCTGTAGCTATCGCCGTTCATCTCCAGGATGTGGACGTGGTGAGTGAGACGGTCCAGAAGAGCTCCGGTGAGCCTTTCTGAGCCGAAGACATCTGTCCACTCGTCGAAGGGCAGGTTGGTGGTGACGAGAGTGGAGCCTCGTTCATATCGCTGGCTGAAGACCTCGAAGAGCAGTTCCGCCCCAGTCTTGGACAACGGGACGAAGCCCAGTTCGTCGATGATCAGCAGCTTTAGTCCGACCAGCCTCCTCTGAAGCTGCAACAAGCGTCTTTCGTCTCGAGCCTCCATGAGCTCATGAACGAGGGCAGATGCCGTGGTAAAGCCCACTGTCAGGCCCTTCTGGCAGGCTGCGAGTCCGAGGCCCAGGGCGACATGAGTCTTTCCAGTGCCGCTGTTTCCCACTGCGATGATGTTCTCCCTTCGGTCCATGTACTCACATCGGGCAAGCTCCATGACCAGAGGCTTGTTGAGAGAGGGGATTGCCGGGAAGTCGAAGCTGTCCATGCTCTTTACGGTTGGGAAGCGGGCCTGCTTGATGCGACGCTCCACCATGCGTCTCTCGCGATCGATCAGCTCAAGCTCAGAAAGCCTCAGCAGGTATCTTGTGTGGTCGACCCCTTCTTCGGCACACTGCCGCGCTACCTTGTCGTACTCACTGAGGAAGGTCGGAAGCTTCAGGGTCTTGAGGTGGTGAGTCAGCAACATCTGGGGTGTGCCGTTCACGGCCTGCCTCCCACCAGCAGACTCATATAAGAGCTAGCCGAGGTGGTATCGACCCTGGCCCTGGGGAGATATGGGTAGTCATCCAGGTCCAGACGTTGCGGCCGGCGTTCGATCCGACACAGCAGCAGGTGCTTTACGGCATCGAAGCCTACTGTTCCTAGCCGAAGGGCGTCTATGACGGCGCTTTGAACGTCATCCTCACTGAAGTTCTCCATGAGACGAAGCACCTGAACATATTCCCGCTTACCCCTCTTGTCCATACGGGACTCCATCAGACGGCGCAAGGTGTCGAACTGCTCGGGCAGCTGCCACCCGGCCAGTGGGGCGGCCTGCTCCAGCGCTCCAACCTTGCGCTCAATAAGCGATAGGTAGTGCAGAGGGTCGAAGACGAAGTCGCCTTTGTCATAGGACCGCCTGTGTCGGGCTATGACCTTGTCGGCGCAGCTTACCACCACCTCGTGGACGTAGCCCCTGACCAGCACCCCACGATGGCCATACTCCACAGGCACCGAGTAGTCGTTGCTCTTGTAGCGGACCAGCGACAGCGAGCTCACCCGGCAGACCTGCTTGTCCGATGCATCATAAGGAGCCTGGGGCAGAGCGAGGAAAGTCTGCCTCTCACGGTCCAGCATCTCACCCACCGTCTCGGTCCGTCCCTTCAACCGAACGTCGAGGCGCTTTGTGCACTGCTCTTCCAGATAGGCATTCAGGGCGTCGAAGCTCTCGAAGGAAGGTATCGGCACAAGATGGTTCCTGCGAACATATCCCACAAGACCCTCTACCTTTCCCTTGTCGTTGCCCTTGCCCGGACGGCCGAATCGGGTGTCGAACAGGTAATGGGACAGCAGTTCTGAAAATATCCGGGTGAGCTTGCGCTTGCCATTCCCCAGTATCCTGGCAACGGCTATCTTCGTGTTGTCGTAGAGGACCTCTCGGGGCACCCCGCCGAAGAAGGCGAATGCGCAGTTATGGGCGTCGCAGAATGCCTCTGTGGTCTCGCCAGGATAGGCCTTAACAAAGTAGGCATCGCAATACGGCAGGTCCATCACGAGAAAGTGGGCTTTCATCCGTACCCCGCCAATGTCCACCAGCGCCTCGCCGAAGTCGGCCTGGGCGTGGCCCGGAGGATGGACCAGCGGCACGAACATCTCCTGCGTCCGCAACTGCTTCTCCCGAACGTAGTCTTTGACTATCGTGTAGTGACCGGGGAAGCCATGCTCATCTCTGAGGCGTTCGAATATCCGCTTGGCTGTGTGGCGCTGCTTCTTGAGGATGGACTGGTCAGCATCAAGTATGTGATCGATTATCCCCACGTACGGGGCTAGCTTCGGCCTGCGGGGCGGTGCTTTGCGCTGATACCCGGGTGGTACCGAGTACTCCAGCATCTTGCGGACTGTCTGACGGTGTAGGTTGAACAGCTGAGCTGTCTGGCGGACGCTCTTCCCCTCAATGTAATAGGCCTGGCGAACTCTTCTGTATAGATCCACTGTGTACATCCCTCCTGCCTTCCCTCCAAGCTTTTACTCATAGCTTGGCAGAAGGCCTCGGGCGGTACACTTTTACGCCGCCCCGGAGAGAAGCTTCCCCTCTCTCACCGGTACATTATTACTCCGCCGTTTACAATACGGCTCAACACGTCCTTCC
>JAZFSU010000357.1:0-5295 GCA_036446335.1 Dehalococcoidia bacterium
ATATCACCGGGCCGCCATAACACTGTCGGCCATGACCGGGAACATCGGCATTCACGGAGGGAGCGCGGCACAGAGGTCCTGGCCCGCAGGGCTCCTGCCGTTCCCCTTCATGATGATGGGCATTCCCGAGATGCTCAGCAATCCGCACGAAGACAGGTCGCCTGCGGCGAAAGATATGCTTCCACTTCGCAGGATGTGGCCCTGGGGAATGGGCGGCCTCCATGTGTCTCAGATGGCGGACGCCATACTCGAGGGGAAGTCCGGGGGCTTCCCGGCTGACTACAAGCTGCTCTACGTAGCCAGCACCAGCTACCCTAATCAGTACCTGAACGTCAACAAGCATGTTCAGGCGCTCAAATCAGGCTCTCTGGAGTTCATCGTCACGCACGAGCAGGTGATGACGCCGGGGGCCAAGTTCGCCGACATAGTGCTTCCCTGCAGCACTTTCCTGGAGAGAAACGATATAGCCCAATGGAGTTCGACCTGGTTCTACGGATACCAGAACAAGGTGATCGAGCCGCTGGGTGAGTCCAGATCGTCGCTGGACATCTGCAAAGAGCTGGCAAAGAGGCTCGACATACCCCACTTCTTTGACCAGACGGAAGAGGAAGCAATAAGGGACATGGTGAAAAGTTGCGCGGACATAGACGACTACGAGACCTTCAAGGCCCAGGGCCTTCACAAGATGAACCCCACGGTGCCCCACGTGGCTTTCCGCGAGCAGATCGAGGATCCGGACAACAACCCCTTCCCGACACCCTCTGGGAAGATCGAAATCTACTCCCAGGCGATCGCGGAGATGAACAACCCTGAGATCCCTCCCATTCCCAAGTACACGCCGAATTGGGAAGATCTCAATGACCCTCTGTCGAGCAAGTACCCGCTGCAGCTGGTCACGACGCATTTCAAGGGGCGAGCGCACTCCCAGTTCCACCACGTACCGTGGCTCAACGAGCTCCTGCCTCAGACAGTGTTGATCAGCGCCGCCGATGCGAAGACCAGGGGCATAGGAGACGGCGACCCGGTCAGCGTCTTCAACGACCGGGGCCAGGTGGTGATCCCGGCGAAGGTGAGCAAGCGGATCATGCCAGGAGTGGTCGACGTTCCGCAGGGGGCATGGTACGATCCGGACGAGAACGGCGTGGACCGGGGCGGATGCGCCAACGTATTGACCAAAGACGCCTCTTCGCCGGGAGGGGCGTCCTGCACCAACACGGCGCTGGTGCAGGTGGAGAAGGTAAAGTGACAGGGTAGCCTGGAGCATCTGCTCCGGGCGCACAGTTTGAAACACGATCCCAGTGGAATTGCCTCGCTTCGCTCGACGTCTGCCACACCGATGACCATCGGCACCAAGGGAGAGGAAGAACCGCGATCCATCCCGAGGACTCTGGCGGTATGGCCCATGAGGTCATTCCTGCGAAAGCAGAAATCCAGGCGAGGCGGTCTTGGATTCCCGCGCACGCGGGAATGACGGGGGCGCAGCAGCGTAGGGTGGGTGGAATGCAGAGAAACCCACCACTGCAGACGGCCTCCTCTCAGCAACTGACATGTGCGGCACCATTCATGGTTCGACAAGCTCACCACGAACGGTCCAGTGTTCGGCGTAGTGTCGCCACTCCCATAGCAATGCAATGGCGCGCTGCTCCAGGCGCAGCCGGAGTCCTGACACGTTCCTTGACACTCCATCAGGCCCTACCTATAATCGGTTCCGAACCAGCCCCCTCCAGGAGACGCGAAGCTATGACCAACAAACCAGTCCGGAGTCGTGCGACGGCGAAACGGGGCAAACGCCAGACTGACTACGAGACGATTCTTCTCGAAGTCAAGAATTCCATCGCCACCATAACTATGAACCGCCCGGAGAAGCACAACGCATGCAGCGTGAAGATGTTCCGGGAGATCGATGACGCTCTCTCGCAGATAGAGGGCGACGAGGCAGTGAAAGTCGTCGTGATCACAGGTGCCGGGGACCGCGCCTTCAGCTCCGGCGTGGATTTCGCCGACCTGGAGTTCAAGGACCTGAGCGCATCGAACGCCTTCGTTGAGACGGATGCCAGAATGTTCCGGCACCTGGAGAGCATCCCGCAGCCGGTGATCGCCGCGATAAACGGATATGCCTACGGCTATGGCTGCAAGATCGCCATAGTGAGCGACATTGCCATAGCCTCAGAGAGAGCCCGGTTCGGTCTCCAGGGGATAACGGTGGGAGCGGTCCACGTCATAACTCTGGGACGGGGACGCGGGAGTCTGGGACGGGGCAGGCTCGGCTATCTCCTCCTCTCCGGCGAGACCATTGACGCGCAGAAGGCGGAGCAGTGGGGGCTGGTGGCCAAGGTCGTTCCTCACGACAAGCTGCATCAAGAAGTTGAGAGCATGGCCATGACGATCGCAGAGTATCCGCCACTGGGCGTCCGCACAATAAGGAAGATGCTCCACCGAGGCCACGACGACGACTATCTATGGGAGGACCTGCTTTCCCCGGGACTTCTTCTCATGGAAGACCTCGACGAGGGCCGAAGGGCGTTCCAGGAGAAGCGAAAACCGAAGTTCAAGGGGAAGTAGCGCGAGATGCAGATGTTCGACCTTACGGGCAAAGTAGCCGTGGTCACCGGCGGGGGGACAGGTCTGGGGGAGGCCATTGCCAAAGCGCTTGCGGAGGCGGGAGCCTCGATCGTACTTTGCGGCCGAAGACGGGAGCCCCTGGACAAGGTTGCGTCCGAGATCGAGTCGGGAGGGGGAAAGGCGCTGCCCATCAGAACCGACGTCACCAATGCCGATGACGTGAACGCCATGGCGTCGAAGGCCCTGAACGCCTTCGGCAGAGTGGACGTGCTGGTGAACAACGCCGGGATCAACACCGTCAAGCCTTTTCTCGAGCTGACCGAAAAGGAGTGGGACGCCGTGCTCGACACCAATCTCAAGGGGTGCTTCTATTGCTGCCAGGCCCTGGGAAGAGGCATGGTCGAGCAGGAATCGGGCAGCATCATAAACGTGGTCTCAGTGTTCGGGCGCACCGGCTTCATGAATATCTCGCCTTACATAGCGAGCAAGGGCGCGATCGTGCAGCTCACAAAGGCCCTGGCGGTGGAGTGGGCCCGGCACAACGTGAGGGTCAACGCCATTGCCCCGTCCTACTTCGAAACCGAGATGGCAAAACGGGACATCGAAGCCGACGAGAGGGTTCTCAAGTTCAACCTCAACAAGATACCGATGCGCAGGGGCGGCAAGCCCCACGAGATGGGCGGGATCGCCGTCTTTCTGGCATCTGAAGCGTCGAGCTTCGTAACCGGAGAGACCATAGCCGTGGACGGAGGCTGGCTTGCCTGGTAGGCTGGGAACGCCCGCCAGGCCCCTATATCTCCTGGCCCACGAGGAAACCGGAGGCGATGGCCTCCAGCAGCTTGCCAGGCCCGGCGCAGTCACCCACCGCGTGAATAGCAGGGACCTTCCCTGAGAATCGCTCCGCAAGCTCCGTGTCCGGCTCGAATTCGCCGGCCCGGACGACCGTGTCCGCTTCGATGAAATCCGCCGACCCGGCACGGTCTATCTTGACGCCCTCGCCGGTTATCTCCACCACCATAGCCCCGGTCTCCAGCCTGGCCCCGGCCTCCCTCAGCTGCTTGATCCACACCCACCTGTGCACCATGCCGACGTCGGCCCCGATGCGCTTCGACTCCTCTACGATCGCGACCTTCTTGCCCCGGCCCACCAGCTCCACCCCGAGTTGGCAGCCAATGAATCCGCCACCGACGATGACCACACGCTTCGTGCGCCGGGACAGGATCTCTTTCACGTTGTGAACGTCAAGCACGTTGGGGCCATCGCCTCCGGGCACGTTCAGGCGAGACGCCTTCCCGCCGGTTGCCAGCACCAGCACGTCCGGCTTGATCTCGTCGAGAAGCGCAGGGGTCACCTCGGTGTCCAGCCTCAAGTCAATCGGTAGGGTCCTCACCTGCCCCACGAGGTGCTTGACCGACTTCCCGATTCTCCTGTTGGTCGCGGCCGCTGCGATCAGGCTTCCACCCAGCCTGGAGCCCCGTTCACAGAGAGTCACGGTATGCCCCCTCGAAGCAGCCACCCTGGCGGCCTCCATCCCGGCCGGGCCGCCGCCCGCTACGAGCACTCGTTTTCTCTGCGTTGCGGGCGTCACTCCGGGGTACTCGGGCTCCCGACCCAGCCTTGCGTTGACGCTGCAATAGACCGGCGGCGAGTCGGCGGACTCGACGCATCGACAGCAGGATATGCACGGCCTGATGTTCCCGAGCTGTCCCAGCTTCGCCTTGTTGGGAAGCTCGGGGTCGGCAAGCAACGCCCTGGCCATATACACCATGTCCGCCTTGCCCTCAGCCAGCACCCGTTCGGCGACCTCGACGTCCTGAATCTGGGTGCCGGCCGCCACGGGAATGCTGACCGCCTTCTTTACGGCTTCAGCCATATGGGCCCACGCGCCCTGAGGAACGTCGGCCTGTATGATCGGAACGGCGGCGTTGTGCCAGCCCGACATCACGTCGATCTCGTGAATGCCAGCCTTCTCCAGCATCGGCGCCATCGCCACCGTCTCATCGAGCGTGTAGCCACCATCCAGCAAGTCGTCGCCGCTCAGCCTGCAGGTACAGGTGAAATCCGCACCCGCCCTCTTTCTCATGCTTTCGACTATCTCCAGGAGAAAGCGCATGCGGTTCTCCAGGCTGCCGCCGTACTCATCGGCTCGCAGGTTCGTCAATGGGGACAAGAACTGGGCTATGATATAGCCCACGCTTGCTATGACCTCGACGGCATCGAAACCCGCCTCGCGCGCCCGCCGAGCCCCCTCGCCGTACCCCCGCACTATCTCATGAATCTCACCAGCTGAAAGAGCCCTTGGCATCGTCGGTTCGAGGGGCCCTCCCAGGCGAAACGGGGTGCCGGGACGTCCCGAGAGGGAGACCCCGGAGGGCCCGACGAGTTCGACGGGGCCATCGCTGAACGCCCAGCTGTAGCCAACGCCCATCTGTGCATAGACCTTCGCCCCATGCGCGCGAACGGCTTCGGTCAGCTGTGTGAGGCCCCTGATGAACCGGTCGTCGTGCAGCCCCAGCATGGGGTCCTGCACGAGCCTGGTCGGCGTGCAGCTCACGCCCATGATGGCCACCCCGCCCTTCGCCCTCTCGACATACAAGGGCTTCAGGCGATCGATGACTGCATCATCCGGCCCCTGCGGGGCAAGGACCATAGCCGGCATCTTGATCCGGTTTCTCAACTCCAGCCTGCCGACTTGAATCGGCTCAAACAGCTTCGTCAATCGTGCCATCCGCG
>JAZFSU010000358.1:0-8494 GCA_036446335.1 Dehalococcoidia bacterium
CGGAACGATCGAGCATGCGAGTCCCTTCTCGACAAGCGCGGAACACAGTCCCGTTGTCTCCTCTGTTTCATCGCCTATGATGACAAGCCTCAACATCACTAGTCTGCCCCACATAGCGCTGGAGTGGAATCCGAGGCCGGAAGGGGCCTACGGTATACGGCGACCCCAGTATACACCCGAAACTGTCGCAGCATCACGCAACACTTGAATCGAAGGGCTGTAGCCAACGGAGGGCAGGGCTGGCTCGATCCGGCCAGGCCATTGCTGACCGCCTGGCGTCCCGGGACCTATTCCGGCACTTCTTCCTTGGCGAGCACTGCCAGCTTCACGGCTCGCACCTTGCGGTAGACCTCTCCGGGGGGCCTTCGTACTCCGTCGACGGTGAGCAAGTCGCGCTCAATGGAAATGCCAAAGAGTGCCTCGTTCTTCTGAAGATAAGGCAGGATCAGGGCCCAGTCTTCGCTCGTGCATTCGGCGAATTCGCCGCCGTTGAGCTGCTCATAAACAAGGCTGAAATTAGGATCGCGAACGAAGATGGCTCCCCCTGACGCCAACGAGAACAGATTCGACCCGGGATAGGGAGTTGCCTGGCCGCGCACCGCGCCCCGATCGTCGAATTCGATACCATTTACGATTACGAATCCACCCCCCTTGTGGGGGTCTCCTGCCATGAAGGACTCGGCGAGGAAGTCGAGGCAGGTGCCGTTGATGACGACGCGTGGTCTACCCACCCCATTAATCAGGGGCCTGCCAGCGCCGTTCCCCATCACGTAGACGTCGCCCCCCTTGGCGCCGTACATGAAAGCCTGCCCCACATCGCCGTACACTACCAGACAGCCGGACTTCATGATCTGGCCAAGCTGGTCTTGCCCATTGTCGTGGACGCGAATCTCCATGCCATCGATTCCCGACGCCAGATAGTCTCCGGAACTGCCATAGACATCGAGTCGAACATCGCTCGTCCGCGGGCCGAATCCGCATCCCTGGAAACGCTGGCCCTTCAAGCCGTACACGATAAACCGCCTCCAGCCCAGCTCATACGCCCGGACTGCCAAGCGCGCATCACTCTCATCCCCCTCGGGCGGGAAATCGCGACCATTGATCACAAGAACCTGCCCGTCACCACTTGGCGATCCCAACTCATCCCGCGAATCCCAGTCTATACGCCTGAACCGACCCACGGTCGCAGACGAAATTGGTGGCGTCGAATCGAGGATATTGTCAATGCCTTCACGAACCAACTCCAGCACCGAGCTTCGTCTCATCTCGCCGCAATCGTAGCGGCGGTCATTGAGAAGCGTCAGCACCGTAAGGACGCCCTCCTTCACACCGTCTCCGCCCGCAGCTACAGTCTCCATCTCTCCAACCAGCCATCGCAAATCATCGAGGCTCCACGATTGCAGAGCGGCAACCACCTGCTCGAAGGCCCCGACCACGTCTCCCTTAGTGATTTCAGCCCCCACTTGCCTGACAAGCGCGTCGGCACCAGATGGAGCTATTGGCTCGCCATCATGATTGATCCGGTATTCGCCGACCGGTGCCGTGATTGATTTCCCAAATTTGTCTGTGCACAATACCTCGGAGGCCCCGTTTCTCTTTGCGACCGTGAAAGAGAACGCTCCCCCGTCGGTGTGGCTTCCACCACGCGCGTTCCAGTACCGGTCGGCGATGGGCCTGAAACGCGAATCCTCAGTCGACAAGGAGTGCAGCGTCGCATCGATGGCCTGCTTCTCAGACGCGACAAGCCCGATGGTGACGTCTCCCTCCTGCAAAGCGAACACCTGCGGCCTTAGCATTGCCGTATCGGTGATCCCGAGCAGATTGTACATGTTCTCGTCAGGATTGCTCCTGGCGATGATGAAGAACCACGGACCATCAGGCGAACCATGCATGTGCAGGGATTGCACAAGCCTGTAGATCCGCCTCTTCTCCTCCGGCAACCTGTCGAAGTCGAGCTCGGTTGTAGGGGCAAGCGCCTCGATTACGTACTCAGTCGGATACTTGTAGACCCGGCTCCAGAGGTCGAAGAGCAGGGCCGAGACCTCGGTGTCAGTCAGAAACTGTGGCATGATGTTGTGCTGCCGCAGGTACTCCGAGACACCGTAGTAGTTGGCGAAGTCACCGTTGTGAACCAGAGCCTCGTTCATCCCAATGAAGGGATGAGAGCCGGCCGGATGCCACACACGACCCTTAGTAGGGTAGCGCTGGTGAGCGATCCAGATTTGTGCCTCGAAATCCTCCAGCCCATAGTACTGCACCACGTTCTCAGCGTAGCCCACAATCTTGAATATCATGAGGTTCCTGGCGTGCGACAGCACAAACGCTCGCCTCTCCCCGAGTGAAGCATACAAGCGCTGGTTCAGCCTCACGCTGTTCTGGTAAACAAACTCATCCTCGACATCGCGCTGGGGCGCCTCCGAGAGGCCGTTCAGTTCGGCGAACCCTTCGAGCGCTTCCTCCTTGGCACGAACGAAATATCGGACAATGTCCGGCGGCTGGACCGGAAGTCCCAAGTCTCTCCAGTCAGCTTTCGCCTCAATTACGGTCTTGTGCTCGACCCTGAAACTGGGGGTAACGAAGCCATCCTCCACCTCGCGCTCCGCTTCGCGATCCAGAAGAGCGATCTGGAGGATATAGTCGTCACGCAGGACGGCCTCGTCCACGCCAAGCTGTTCGTGGTTCAAACAGGCACAAGCGATTCCGCCACCCTTTCCGTTCCCGCGATTGTGCATCTGAATCGACGGCTCGAAGATATGCCGGCCTCCAACAGGCACGCTAGCCGCAAATCCAACGACGCCGCAGCCACCCTCCTCGGCAGTCCTCTGCCGCGGAACATCGGGCAACCCGGACACAAGACTCCTCCTGGAATCGATAATCCGCCTCATTGTCCCACCGCTTGATAGCCCGAGGTCCTTCATGCTCATGCTTTACTGGCCGTCCTTCTCCTAGCGCGTCCTCGCCAGCTCCCCGGCAGACGACTCGGCGCCTTGTACATAGTCCCAGTGCACCAAAAGATCCGAGCGGCCCACCAACTCCCTGACACTCCTCATCCCGAAACCCCAGAGCATACTCTGCAGCTGAACAGAAAAGGAATGGAAAAGGTTGATCAGCCGCTGCGTCGCCCATTCCACACTGAAGGAGGTCGACAGTTCGGGATCAGTGGTCGCGATGCCGCGTGGGCACCCGCGGCCGCTCTCGCACCTTCCGCATCTGATGCACTCAAGCGCCACCATCTCCGCCGTAGCGATCACCACACCATCAGCCCCGAGAGCGATGGCCTTGCCAATATCCCAGGCCGTGCGTATTCCCCCCGATGCTATGACAGTCATCTGGTCGCGGATACCCTCGGCAACCAGGAATTGATGCACCTTGGGTATGGCATACTCAACGGGCATGGCGATGTTCTTCTTGGCGATGTCCGGAGCGGCTCCCGTTCCGCCATAGCTTCCATCAATGTGGATAATGTGAGCGCCCGCATAGTAGCTGCCAACGGCCACCATGTCCACATCGGTCGGAGTGGAGACCTTGACCGAGACGAGCGCTCTCGGGTTGATCGTCTTGATCCAGTCCACATGCTTCTTGTGGTCCTCGACCGAGTAGACCGAATGAAATGGGAACGGCGAGAAGAGCGCATTCCCCACCACCGACTCGCGGATCTTGGCTACCGCCTCGGTTACTTTGTCTCCCAAGAGATGGCCACCCAGTCCCGGCTTCGCCCCTTGAGCGTACTTGAACTCGACTATGCGTGCACGCTGAATGGTCTCTTCACTGACGCCAAACAACCCTGTCGCCACCTGCGTGATCACGCTGTCGGCATAGGGAACGAGTTCATCGGGATAGCCACCCTCTCCGGTGCATGTGAATGAGTTGAACTTCCCATATGCCTTGGCCCGCGCCACGAGCGTCACAAGACTGACCGCCCCGAAGCTCATGCCACCGCCGTACACGGGGAATCCGATCTCAACAGGCGGCCTGTTGTCGTCTCTTCTCCTGTTCAAGGGAATTGACAGATCAACGTCCTCAGGTCTAAATGCGGAATCGGCCGGATTCTCGGGAAACGCCAGACCAATCCGGTCGAAGCCGCCGCCGGAAGAACCCACACGGTATTCAAGCCCGTTCTCCGGTGCCATTCCCGTCTCGGCCTGTATCCAGGTGCTCACGATCAGGTCGGCAGTCCACCGAGGATCACCAAATGTCTCCCACACCGGGTCGGGGCCAACAAGAATGGCCTGATTCGGGCAGGCGTCCACGCACCTGGCCCCATTCTCACTGCAGAGCCGAGGACCAACACAAAGGTGAGACCTGGGTATTGCCATACGATTGCCCGTCCTCAAATGCACCCCGTACGCGCAGACCTCCGCACATTTGCCGCATGCGACGCAGTCGCCTGTCCTGACCACCTTCCACTTCGACAGTTTGTTCCGGTACCGCGAGCCGCACACATCCACCATGTCTCCGGCGAATGGAAATGCCCATGCCTCGGGAGCCTGCACGTGTCTGTCTACGGCCGGTGCTCTACGAGCCGCATCCCATCCGGGGTTTCCCGAACCAAGTGCGGCTCCTGTACGCTCGCCGAAGATCGGCGCAAAATTCTCCTTTTCGAGGTCATCGAAGAACATGGCTCGCCCGACCTCTCCCCGCAACCTCCGAACCTCACGTATCCCCATTGCACCCATCACTTCGATCAGCTGCGAGTGCCACGCCCCCACCAAGTTGACGATGCGCTGCGCCCCGTACTCCGCCGACATTTCCTCGAGAAGTACCGGGCAACCGGCTCCGCCGCCACATTGCTTGCATAGGCGACACTCCAGCGCCGCCATCATAGCTAGATCGATGCCAACCCCGTCAGCGCCACATATGATGATCTTCGCCACGTGCTCTGCCATGGCGATCCCGCCAGATATCAGAAGCGTCACCTGCTCCCGGATTGAGTCACCCACGAGTCGCAGATGCACCTCACGCATCAGTGCCGTGATGAACTCGCCCTCATACTCACCGAATCCCCTTCCCTTGGGGCTCGCCTGCAAGTGAATGATTTCCGCACCAGAACTGGCCAGTCGTGACGCGCGCTCAGAAGCCCTCTCATCAAGCGGGATCCTGATAGACGTGATCGTGCTCGGACTTTGTCGCTTGACCTCGGCTACCGACTCCATCACGTCGTCGGAATACTCAAGCTCCACAATCGCCACCTCGCCAATCGCAGCCAGCGACTGCCTGGACGGGTCCAACCTGACCAGCAGTCGCCCTCGGCCCTCCGCCGATATCCCCTCGGCTTCGCCGAACTCAACGACTGCAAGAGTCTCCAGGCTGGCAGCAGCTTTCACGATGGCCTTCCTCACAGGATCGATGTCGGCTCCGATGGGAGGCACGTCCAGAATAACCGGAATTGGTATCTCCACTAAGGGCGGGACTTTCGACAAGAGGTTGCCTCCATCGTCGAACTCGATCCTTCCGGGCCGTCTGCCCAAGTCTATCACGGTGCTGATGTACTCGCGGCCGTGGATGCCATCCCTGGTCGGACGTACTATCTCCGACATGTCCGTCCACATCTGGTCGAAGCCCGGACCGCAGAACGGCCCACGATATCCGGCGCCCGACACCGGGATCTTCCCCGTCTCGGCCTGGCTCCAGATCCGCCCAATGATGTCGGGGATCCAGTAGTCATCACCAAGAGCCTCGAACCGAGAGTTCCTGACCCGTGTGATGATATTCGCCTTGCACTCCTGCACACAACGCATGCATCCCGCGCACTGTGAGTCACCGGAGTCCAGCACCTGAACGTGGTCAAACGCACGCTTGCGATAGATGTCATACACGCATGCTGAATACTTGACGCAAAGGCTGCAGCGTAGGCAAGGCTTACTCTCGATCGAGCAGGACTCCGGAATGCGCTCAAATCGCGGCGCAACCGACTCAATGTCTACATGGTACTTCTTTGACATCCCCTCACACCTTGTCTACGTCAATTCGCTCACCTGAGTGGTCCCAGCCAACTGGCGCGCCACAGCCATCATGCTGGTGCCTTCATCGGGTTCCGGCCCAGCGGCCCGACCGCTCCGGCTCGCTCCTCAGCAAGTGCCATGATCTCCTCAAGGGTCACGCCTTGCCTGCGGACCATGACCAGTCGCTCTCGCCCCATTCCAGCCTCGCCCAGCAGGGTGCGCGCGTGGCTCACACGATTCTGAGCCCTCGAACTTCCGACCAGGAACTGGCACTGTCTTTCCGGACAACCCACCACCACCACGCCATCAGCACCATGTTCAATCAGCCTCAGCAGATGTCCCACCTCGACCTTGCTGGTGCACGGCATCATTACAAGTCTCGCCCTGAACCCGGCTCCTTCCCTCGTCTCTTCCGACGGGATTTCCCCATCGCCGAGAGAACGCCCGCAGTACAGCACCACGACCTCCGGCTCGAAACGTTCACTCATTTGCCCTCACACGTCACCTGCCAAGTCTTTCACAGCCTGACCGGAATCCCCTTCTCAGCCAGGAACTCCTTCGCCTCGCGAATACTGTAGGTCCGATAGTGGAATATGCTGGCAGCAAGGACGGCATGAGCCTTGCCCTCCTGCAAGGCTTCGCGCAAGTGTTCAAGATTGCCTGCGCCTCCGCTGGCAATCACTGGCACTGTGACCGCCTCGCTCACTGCCCTAGTGAGTTCCAAGTCATAGCCAGTTTGCCTCCCGTCCTCATCCCAACTTGTAAGGAGTATCTCTCCGCAACCGCAGTCCACGGCTCTCCTCGCCCACTCCACAGCGTCAATTTCCGTGGGCTTGCGCCCTCCATGGGTACACACCACCCACTTTGGCTCGTCGAGGCCGCCCACTCGCCTCGCGTCGATCGCCACCACTATGCACTGCGATCCGAACCTCTGCGCCCCCTCAGCGATGAGCTCCGGATTCTCGACCGCAGCCGTGTTTACCGATGTCTTGTCAGCTCCCGCCTCCAGCATCCTTCTCATGTCGTCGATGTTGCGCAGCCCACCGCCAACCGTCAGCGGAATAAAAACCTGCTCCGACACGCGGGCGACCACATCGCCCATGGTATCCCGTCCTTCAGGTGTTGCCCCGATATCCAGGAATACCAATTCATCCGCCCCCTGCTCGTAGTAGAACGCGGCTTGCTCCACCGGATCTCCAGCATCGCGAAGATCCGTGAAGCTCGTGCCCTTCACCACGCGCCCGGCCGTTACGTCAAGACAGGGAATGATCCGTTTGGTCAGCATTGGACGTTGTTGCTCCCGCTCAGCCTATCTGGAAGTCGTTGTTACTGTCTAGGACAAGACCCCCGCGGCTCTCAGGAAATTGCTATACAGCTTCAACCCGATTTCTCCACTCTTCTCCGGATGAAACTGTGTCGCCACGAGATTGCCGCGAACCAGAACGCTGCAAATCTCCACCCCGTACTCCGTAGTTCCCGCGATCACAGCAGAGTCCAAGGGCTCCGGATAGTAGCTGTGCACGAAATAGAAGTTGGCGCCATCCGGAATCCCCTCGAAGATAGGATGTTTCATCGTCTGCCTAACCTGGTTCCATCCCATGTGCGGCACCTTCAGCCCAGGCGGCAGTCTCCTCACCACCCCCGGAATGATCCCCAATCC
Source organism: Dehalococcoidia bacterium (assembly GCA_036446335.1). GTDB lineage: Bacteria > Chloroflexota > Dehalococcoidia > SZUA-161 > SZUA-161 > JAZFSU01. The sequence goes on from JAZFSU010000358.1 coordinate 7,603, forward strand.
CTCATGCCCCTCGCCTTCCTCCGTCGACGAGAGCAGGACCTGCATTCCAACGCAAATGGCAAGAACCGGCCGATCCTCCGAAATGAGCTGCCGCACTGCATCGCCCAGCCCCGACTGGATCAGACTGCGCATAGTATCCGGGGCGGCCCCCACACCGGGAAACACCGTGACTGCCGCTCTGAGCACATCCCTCGGCTCACTCGTAACAGTTGCCTCACAGCCAATCTTGGCCAAAGCGTTCGCAACACTCCGCAGATTGCCAGCTCCGTAGTCAACCACTGCGATCATTCCCTCAGACTCCGCGAACCGCGCCGCCAAGCTCGCACACGTAGGATCCGGCCAACTCGCCGCCCATTTGCAGTCGATACCCCGGCAACAATCCTCCCAACCTCCACTCTGTGGCCCCGACATTCCTTGCCAGCCCCGACGTCACTTCACGCCTCTTGCCTGCAACGCCACTGCGCCAAAAACGGGAGAGCGTAGGAAAGCGGTTGCCGCTTGCCGTCTCTACCATCCTATAACGACCCTCCCGACATGTCAATCTCTGTCTCTCTCCCACAAAGCAAGTCCCAGCAGCAGCGCTCCGACTTCGTATCCTTCGTGGGCTCTCTCGCCGCGCACCACTGCCACCAATCATACTACAACAGGCGCTCTTCTGCCTTCACCGGTGGCGTCCGTTCAATGCTCGACGCCGCCCGATCTCCAACTGACTGCGTCTCGCCAAGCCCGCTATCCCAATTCACAAAACACTTCCACAAGAGCCTTAGGGTCACTTCCAAGCAGATGCTGACGGCCACGAGCGGACCCTGCACGTCTTTGCTGGTGCCGCGGGGCACCATCGCGCGCAATGGAGACCACGCCGGAGTCCTCCGGGGGTCTTGGGGATTCACAG
>JAZFSU010000359.1:0-4404 GCA_036446335.1 Dehalococcoidia bacterium
TCTTCCTCTTCCGGAATGGTGAACTCATTCACGCCGACAATGATGCGCTTCTTGTCCTCGAGCTCCTGCTGTACCTTCAGCCAGGCCTTCTCCATCTCCCGGTCAATGTAGCCGCTGACTACCGCCGTCGACATGCCGCCCATCTGCTCGATCGTGTCGATTATCCTCTGCATCTCCTCGTCCATCTTCTCGGTCAGGTTCTCCACGAAGTAGGACCCACCGAGTGGATCGGCCGCGGCGGTGACTCCCGTCTCGTAGGCCAGTATCTGCTGCGTCCTCAGAGCGATCGTCGCCGCCTCTTCGGTCGGGATGGCAATCGCCTCATCGTACCCGGCCACCTGGAGAGACTGAGTGCCGCCGAGAACAGCCGCCAGGGCCCCGTACGCAGCGCGGACGATATTGATGACCGGTTGCTGCCGCTCCATCATGACTCCAGCTGTATTGACGTGGAACTTCAGGCGCAGTGACCTCGGGTCCTTTGCCCCGAACTTCTCCTTCAGATTGCGCGCCCACACCCTTCTCGCGGCCCTGAACTTCCCTACCTCTTCAAAGAGATCGATCATGGCGCTGAACGTGAAGCTCACTTTGGGAGCTATCTGATCGATATCCAGCCCTCGCTTGGTGAGCATTTCGAAAGCCTCGAATGCCCTGGCAAACTCCCAGGCTACCTCCTCTGCGGCTCCAACGCCCGTCTCTCTAATGATGTAGCCATTGAAGTTGGCCGGATACATCTTGTCGCAGTTCCTGATGATGAACTCAAGCTTGTCCGCGAACTCCTTCATTCTCCTCTGCTGAATGGACGAAAGGACATCGTCGCCCTGTGCCCTGACCACGCTCCACGGAATGCCCTGCTGGTCAGCCGACTCGCGTCCGCCGTAGAGGCAGACCGGAGCTGACACTGTGGGTGGTGTGATCACGCCGCTTAGCCTGAGTTCCGAGTAGGGGACGCCCTGGTGGTCTGCCAGCAGCAGGAAGGAAGGGAATGTGAGGGGCGAATGGGCAGTGAGCATGGTGCTTGTCTCATCGAGACGTATTCCATCCAAGATGGTCCACACATCATCCATCGTGTTCAAGGGGACCCCCGCGCGGCCCACGCTGCCCTCCGCCCACGGGTGGTCGGAGTCGATCTGGATCTGGGTCGGCTGGTCACAGATCACGTTGATGGCGTTCTCCCCTTGACTGATGAGGTGCTTGAGCCGCTCATTGGTCAGTTTTGGGGTTGAGCACCCAGTAATCTGCCGCCGACTCCACAAGCGGCCCCGATACATGTCCGCGTAGATGCCTCTGGTGTAGGGATACTCTCCAGGGTCGGCAAGTTGCTCGGCATAGTCAACGCCTTTGACATCGTCAGGCCCGTAGACCGGCTTCACCGGGATGCCCGACCAGGTCTCTCCGCGCTCCGACTTCTCGAAATACCCCCTATTCGCTTTCTGAGTCATTGGAATCGCCCCCTCACTTCCGTCTCCTGCGGGCGTTCTCCCTGATATAGGTCACCGCATTGCTCATCGGAGTGCCACTGAGAAACACCTCGTCAACTCCCATCTGTTTCAACACCTCGATGTCGCGACGGGGGACGTTCCCGCCGACGACAAACAACCTGTCCTCCAGCCCGTTCGCTTCAATCTGATCGGCCATCATGCGGACCAAGGGTATATGGTCCGCCCCCTGGAAGCTCAGTCCTATGACATCAGCATCTTCCTCAGTGGCAGCTCGTACCATGCGCTCTGCTGTCTGATGAGTGCCCATGTAGATGACCTCCATGCCGCCCTTGGACAGCCACGTGGCTATCATTCTTATCCCTCTGTCGTGACCGTCCAAGCCGATCTTGCCAAGCAGCACGCATATTGTCTGTTCGGCCATTCCACTTCCTTCAATCCCCTGGAGTGCGAGCGCGGGTGCGGTCAATCTTACCATAAAGCAAGTTCTGGTGACAACGCCACACGATGCGGGCCGCCATGCGATTGCGTGCCACCAACGCAGAGACCTTGACATGCAGTGGGAACGGCACCTAACATAGCTTCAGTGGCTGATCGCATGAATGTGCGCCTGAAGTAACGGTTGGCCGGAGATGAACTGTCGAGGCAGGTACGCTGCATGAGATATAGAGTCGCAGTTGTGAAGTATGAGAAGCCCCTCGACTCGCTGCGGAAGGCAGTCGATCTGACGGGTGGGCTGCACGATGTCTCCGGCACATCGAGGGTATTCATCAAACCCAACTTCTGTCTCTGGCGCGAGGGTGTGGATTTCCCCAAGTACGGAGTGCTGACGACAGCGCGATTGATCGAGGACATGGTAGTCCTTTTGAAAGAACGGGACGTCAAGGACATCACGATCCTAGAAGGCGCCGTTGAATACGAGAGGAAGCCCGAGTCAACGCTCCGCCTTGTGGCCAAGGGCATGGGCCTCGATCTCCTGGAGCAACGCTACGGCGTGAGGATAGTCGACGTCCTGAGAAGCACATTCACAAAGGTCACCGCCGGCGACGTGCAGCTGTCAGTGAACAGTGCGGTCCTCGAGGCGGATTACCTCATCAATATGCCGGTGCTGAAGACACATTCTCAAGCCATGGTATCTCTTGGCATCAAGAACCTGAAAGGCATGCTCAGTATTCCCTCCAGGAAGATGTGCCACAATACGGACCCGAGCCACGACCTGAACTATCATCTCGCGCAGCTGCCGACCGTGATTCCGCCATCGCTGACCGTCATAGACGGCATATACTCCCTGGAAAGGGGGCCACTGATAACCGGCAGAGCGTACCGGTCCAACGTCATACTCGCGTCAAAGGACGTCATCTCAGTTGACAAGGTAGCGTCGACTGTACTGGGAATCGAGTCGCACACCGTCCCTCATCTGGTCATGGCCGCAAAGAACAGCTCTCGACAGATTGATCTAGGTGACGTTGACCTCGCTGGAGACGTTGACATCAAGACAGCATTGACCCCTCATCAATGGGAGTTCGAACAGAATGCAGCCGGTGATCTGCCCCAGTTCTTCGATCGAGCCGGCATCACGGGCTTGACGTACCCCCCGGCTGACACCACTATGTGCACGTACTGCGCGGATTTCATCTACTACGTTATTTGGGGCATCCTGATGTCCAGGAACAAAGATGAGCCATTTGACGATATCGAGATTCTTCACGGCAAGCTGTACGAGCCTTCAGGCACTCATAAACACACGCTGCTCGTCGGTAAATGTCAGGTGAAGCGGAACGGGGAGAACCCTCTCGTGAATCACTGTGTGAGAATCAGGGGCTGCCCCCCCAGCAAGAAGGACCTCCTCCTGGCATACGCCGAACTCGGAATCGACCTGCCTGACGATTTCGTAGAGCGGATGGAAAGAAGCCCGGAGATAATCTTGAGGAAATATGCGGGCAATCCGGAGTTCGACGCGGCGTTCTATCAAGTCCGATAGTGCTACGCATTCACACGTGCCGGTTGGACGCACCACCAAGCACGTTACCGGCGATGTCCTGAAGAATTTCGACTCAAGTAGAGCAGGAGCGCCTCATGACGGCAGATGAGACGATGGGGCAAGGGGCGAACGAGAAGCTCGCAGCGCTGCACGGAACAAAGGTGGTGGACATGGCCTTGTTCGGGCCGGGCCCTTTCTGCGCCACCATTCTCGGCGATCTGGGTGCGGATATCCTCAAAGTCCACGAGCCTGACCCGGAGCGCCGCGGCAGCCCCATCTCGCTCCAGTTCCCGGACTATCCCTCATTCCCAGGGCTGCGGAACTGTAGGATGATGGGACTGAATCTGAAGTCTGAGGATGGACGCCGCATTCTTTACGAGCTTGTCGAGTCTGCCGACGTCGTGACCGAGAGCTTTCGGCCCGGCGTCGTCAAACGTCTTGGAGTAGACTTCGCCACAATCGAGAAGCTCAACCCCAGGGTGGTGTACGCATCGATAACGGGGTACGGCCAGGATGGGCCCTATCGCGACCTGGTCGGGCATGATATTAATTACGCATCAATCGGGGGCCTGGTCGGCATGACAGGCAGGCCCGGCGATGCGCCGGCCATTCCCGGCACTTTGATAGGGGATTTCGCCGCCGGGGGAATGTCGGCTGCCATCGGCATCCTGGCCGCGCTCGCGGCCCGAGAGCGGACCGGCAAGGGGCAGTATGTAGAGGTGTCCATGACGGACGCCATCGTGGGGATGATGGCCGAATGGATGAACCCGTACTTCGACGCGGGGATAGTGCCGAAGAGGGGCGAATCCATGTTCACCGGAGAGTGGCCCTGGTACAACATATACAAAACGAAAGACGGCAAATACATCAGCATTGGCGCGGTCGAACCGCAGTTCTACGCCAATCTCTGTGAACTCCTTGGCTGTGCGCATCTCATCGAGCACCAATATGCGGAAGGCGCCAAGCGGGAAGAGATCTTTCGGGTCT
>JAZFSU010000360.1:0-2797 GCA_036446335.1 Dehalococcoidia bacterium
ATAGGATACTTGCTCACAAAGCCGACCTAGGGATGACAGAAGACATCCTGTCTGACTCAGGAATCCGTGAGACGAGTCTCGTAGCTCGCGGCCGCCAGGACATGCCTGATGGCTTCATTGCCCTAAGAATAGACCTTTGCTGCTGGGGACTGATACTTGGCCAGAGTCATGTTGGTCAATATGGAGGTCTTCATCTTCACCAAACCACTCCCTGGATGGGAGCGACAATTCCTCTCTCCCCATGGGGAGAGACAGAGTGAGGGGGCGAACCCAGCCACCCCGGATTCTCATCCTCCGTCGTGGCGAACTCAATCGCCATGACAGATTCCTGCGCGCCTCTAATATCTTTCTAATGTTCCTCTTACGTCTTTCTAATGCTCGTTGAGTAGACTGGGGCATCTCACCAGCGCAACGGTTGGCCCCTAATTCTGAGACTGCACCAAGAGCAAGAGTTCGTTCCAGGACGCTGCCTACAGGAGGAGCCATGGCTACACGCCGAGACAGCACCAGCGGAACAGAGGGCGAAGACCTGATGATGCCCGTGCTCACTATGAGAGAGGCGACCCGCTTGCTGAACGTGCACAGTAACACACTGAGGCGGTGGAGCGACCGGGGAATCGTCAAAGCGTACCGCCTTGGCCCCCGCGGCGAGCGCAGGTTCAGACGAGAGGACATCGACGCTCTGTTCACCGAGCAGTCGGGGCAGCCGCAGGCGAATCTGAGCCGAGCAAGGTGACGGACAGCCTCCCCCACTATCGTCGTGGAGAGGCACTGCTTTCGTGTGCCTATTTGCGCTCTGTGAGTTTGCAGCGGTCACGCAAACTCACATTGAGGTTGAAGATACCACATGCATGACATCGAATTCACGTTTGAAGTAACGCTGGAGTTGGACGAGCAGTGGGCCAGCAACCAGACCGCCGACGAACTGATAGAGTACATCAAAGACAGAATGCACAACAGCCTCGGGTTCAGAGGGCAGATCAAGAGACTGCGGGCGGTCGGGCCCAAACGAACAAACACATAGAAAAAAGGGGGCCAGGTCAGTGGTCCCCTTTTCCCTCATACACCGCAGCGCCACGCTTCTATGCTGTTGGCCACGCTGTGCATCCACAAAAGCTCCTAGGGCTGCCTCCTGGGGATTCTTAGAGCAAGACCCAGCGGAACCGCAGACAGGGCCCACCACCGGGGTCAGTCATTGTCTCGCGCACCTTCGTGCCCGCTCGACAACTGGAGTTGCGTCCCTGATGGATTACCAGCACTGTGGCTGTGGAATGGAGTTTGACCGTTGGGGTTCATCAGGGCAGCACCATTGCCGGGCCTCCATGTTGGCCGTATCATATTTTGCACCTTGGTAGCGGGTACTGTCCGAATGCGCTCGGGGACCGGGGTTGGCCACGGCTATTGGGCGGCTGACGTAACCAGACGGAGAATACGATGAGCGATTCCACTCAAGAACTCTACGAAATGTACCCCCTTGAGGACAAGAGCGACTTCTTCCTTGCATACACGTACCTGAAATACCTGGACCATTTCATCCACCACGCATTGCAGGGGTCGGGGCTTCCGTCCAAGGGGCCCCCGGGCGAACTGCACGAGGATATCGACAAGCTGCTCGAGATGATGGTGAAGGGAATAGGAGATGCTGCCCCAGATGTGAACACCAGCGTCTATAATGCCAAGGTGGTGAAGCTGAAGGACGCGGTGCAGCTTCTTACCCAGAAGCACGACCTGTCCCTGGAGGCGCCTGAGCAGGTAGTCCCCTACAAGACGGCCAAAGATATCATCCTCAAGAACCCCGACTCCATCGCGTTGGGGGAGTGTGTCTGTCGCAGCGGTTCGGCGGAGCACTGTTCTCCTATGGAGGTCTGCATGTTCGTCGGCGATCCGGTCGCCTCCTTCCTTGCCGACGAGAATCCCAAGTTCCGCAAGATCTCCCAGGAGGAGGCTGTCGCTATTGTCGAGGCGGAACACAAGCGGGGACACGTCCAGACCGCCTGGTTCAAGAAAGAGCTGGGGAGGAGATTCTACTGCGTATGCAACTGTTGCGGCTGTTGCTGCCTCGGAGTGAGGATGTGGAATATCCTCGGAGGCGCAATCCCGATTCTCACTCCTTCGGGATATCTCTGCCATGTGGGCGACCAGTGCAATGGCTGCGGAGAATGCCTGGAGTACTGCCAGTTCCACGCCATCAGTCTTGATGAGGACCAGCAGAAGGCGGTCATTGACTCCGTGAAATGCATGGGCTGCGGTGTCTGTGAAGATGTTTGTCCTGCCAGAACCATGACCCTGGAGAGGGACCCATCCAAAGGCGAGCCCCTTGACATCGAGGAGCTCGTGAGCAAGGCGAAGTAGGAGGCGGGCCATGAACAAGAAGCAGCTTGAACAGGTGATACGCGATCACCTGAGAAAGCATAACGGAGGAACGTTGTCTACCGTCAGGGAGGACGGCAGCCCTCAGGCAAGCGGCATCACCTACGTTAGCGATGGCTTCACGATATACTTCGCCATGGACCCTGGGAGCTACAAGAAGAAGAACGTGGACCGCAATCCCAGCGTCGGTCTGGCCATTTTCAAGGACTACTACCGGTGGGACAAGGCGAAAGCGGTGCAACTGGCGGGGAAGTGCGAAGTCGTCACCGACAAGGACGAAGTCGCTAAGATCGAGACGCTTCTCGTGGAGAAGTTCCCGTGGGTGGTGACCTATGCCGGGGTGATGGAGTGGGCAGCCAGGGTGGGGCCGGTTCCATACTACAGGATAGTTCCCAAGACCATTGCCTACCTGGACTACCAGAAGTTC
>JAZFSU010000361.1:0-8708 GCA_036446335.1 Dehalococcoidia bacterium
AGTCCGACTCCGTCGGCCACTCAAGCCACTGCGAAGGGCGCGAAGTCGGCTTTCTGCTCGCAATGCGGGACGCCCCTGGAAAAAGGCGACAAGTTCTGCTCCGATTGTGGAGCCAAGGGCAAGGGGGCTGACTGAGCTTGACGAGAATAGACATAAGCTTATGACAAACAGTGACGTTCCCGCTCCCCGAAAGCCAGTGAGGCGCCGGCGCAAGAGAGTTATCGCGATCCAAGTGCTGCTGGCATTGGGACTGGTCCTGGGCATGTGGCTTTCCTTCAGGGCCGACTCAGAGGCACCGGTTTCCGTTGCACCTGCGTACTTGGGCAATCTGGCCCTTGTAGAACAGACGACGGGGCAGGAGGCACTCTCGCAGATGCGTACGCTGCACGGCACCGAAATCGGTGTGATCGACGGGTACATTGCCCGATACGAAGGTGGCGGCGACCGAGTTACCGTCTGGGTGGGCCAGGCTGAAGACCCTTCGGCTGCGCAGGGACTGTTGGAGCTGATGACAGAGAAGATTGCAGCGGGCAATCCAAGTTTTCGGGACCTCGAGCAAATGTTGGTCGATGGGAAAGGCGTGTACTCCGTGGTCGGAGGAGGGGAGAGACACTATTACTATCGAGATGGTGCCATCGTGATTTGGGTGTCGGTCAGCGCCTCTGATCCAATGCAAGTTCTCCGGGTGGCATTGGAGACTTTGTGATAGCTGTCCACCAGAGGGCCGCAGAACGGCCCCTGAGAAAGCCATAAGAGAACAAAGGAGTAGACCAGAATGACTGAAATCGGGCGGTTAGCCCTGATCGTAGCCTTCGCCATCGCTACGTACTCGGCTGTGGCCTCAGTGGCAGGAGCACATCTGAATCTGCCTCACCTCAGAATGAGTGCCCGCAGAGGGGCTCTGGCGGTATTCGGACTCGCAACCATCGCTTCCATCGCACTCCTGTATGCCATACTGAGCCACGATTTCCAGGTGAGCTATGTGTATGAGTACAGCGCCAGCGACATGAGCATTCCCTACCTCGTATCGTCCTTTTGGGCTGGAAACGCAGGGTCCCTCCTGCTCTGGGCTTGGATGCTCTCCATGTTCGGCGCTGTGGTAGTATATCAAACTCGCAAACAGAACAGGGAGCTTGCGCCATATGTTGTTGCCGTAGTAATGATCGTATTGGCCTTCTTCCTTGCCATGGTTGTCTTTGTCGCCGATCCGTTCCACCGTATGGCTGGCGTGCCGCCCGAAGGATACGGCCTCAACCCGCTGCTGGAAAACCCGGGGATGATCTTCCACCCAACGACTCTGTATGTTGGCTATGTCGGCTTTACCATACCATTCGCATTCGCCGTGGCCGCCCTCGTTACGGGCCGATTGAATAGCCAGTGGATTACAAGTACCAGGAGATGGACACTGTTCGCCTGGCTATTCCTCGGACTGGGCAATCTGCTTGGCGCTCAGTGGGCCTACGTTGAGCTTGGTTGGGGAGGATACTGGGCATGGGACCCCATAGAAAACGCTTCCTTCATGCCCTGGCTGGTGGCCACCGCCTACCTCCACTCGGTCATGATCCAGCAACGACGTGGCATGCTGAAGGTTTGGAATATTAGCCTCATCGGACTGACATTCGTGCTCGTGCTATTCGGCACCTTCCTGACGCGCAGTGGCGTCCTCTCCTCGGTTCACTCTTTCGGAGAGTCGGTCCTTGGCTCCTACTTCCTGGCCTTCATCGTCGTGACCATAGTTGCGTTTGTGGGTCTCCTGATCTACAGGCTGCCCCGGCTCAAGAGCGACAATCAGCTCGACTCTTTCGTCTCAAGAGAGTCGACCTTTCTCCTGAACAACCTGCTCCTTGTCGGAATAGCCTTCGCCGTCTTCTTCGGAACCGTCTTCCCTTTGATCTCAGAATGGGTGCGTGGGGTCAAGATCACGGTTGGGCCGCCGTTCTTCAACCAGGTGACCGCGCCCATCTTCCTGGCATTGATAGTCCTCATGGGCATCTGCCCCCTCATCAGCTGGCGTCGTGCCTCCCGTGACAACCTGATACGCAATTTCCTTCGCCCCTTCGTAGTCACAGCCGTGGGAACTGGGGTTTTCCTCCTGGCTGGCATACGGGACGCCTTGGTTGTCGTCACGTTTGCCATGTGCCTGTTCGCAGCCTCCACCATAGTATTCGAGGTCGTGCGAGGAGTCAGAGCACGGCATCGTACGAACAGCCAGAACTATGCTGCCGCGCTGGCAAGCCTGGTCTGGCGAAACAAGCCCCGCTACGGCGGCTACATCGTTCATATCGGAGTGATCCTGATTGCCGTCGGCATTGTGGCCTCTTCCATGTACAAGGTGGAGGCAACGGCTACTTTGGCACCAGGCGAGTCAATGCACATCGGCGGCTACACTCTCACCTACGAAAACATGTCCTACTTCCCAACGGAGTCCAGAGAAGTGGTCACAGCAACCATGAGCGTCTACGACGACAGCGGCCGGAAGGTGGCTACGATGACGCCAGCCAAGACCTTTCACCAGAACTACGATCAGGGGGTCACGGAAGTTGCGATTCGATCCACGCTGTGGGAAGACCTGTATATAATCCTGGCCGGCTGGGAAAGCGACGTGGCCGCTTTCAGTGTCTATGTGAACCCCCTTGTGGTTTGGATGTGGATCGGAGGCGGTGTATTGCTGATGGGAACCGTCATCGCTGTCTGGCCTGATCCTCGAGACAAAAGAAGAGGCCTGCGCCCGTCCTCACCCGCCACCCGTGTCGAACAGGGAGGCCAAGATGAAGCGTAGCGTATGGGTCCTCGCCCTCGTCCTGCTTACGGGGCTGTTTGCAGCCACCCCAGCGTATGCTGAACTGACGGTCAGCGACATGGAGGGCGAAATCATGTGCCAATGCGGCTGCAGCATGGTGCTGGAGCCCTGCCGGTGTGGTACCGCAGATCAGATGCGGACCCTGATTGGCGAGATGATCGATGAGGGGCAGACAAAGCAGCAGATACTTGGCTACTTCGTTGCCCAATACGGGGAGGATGCGCTTTCAGCCCCCCAGAAGAAGGGGTTCAACCTTCTAGTATGGGTTCTTCCTTTTGCGGCCATAGTTGTTGGGGGGGCCGGTCTCTACTTTTGGCTGAGACGTTGGTCTTCGCAAGAGGAAGCGTTGGCGGTGGAAGTCGCTCTTGAATCGCCCCATGGGGATGAACCAGACAAATACCGCAAACGGTTCGAAGAGGAGTTCGACCAGTTTAGACGGGAGGATGATTCCCGATGACGACATTCTTTGCTATCGCTCTGGTCTTGGCCGCCACCGCAATCGTCGGTTGGCCACTGCTCAAGAGGACGGAGAACGGGGAGCAACTCGAGTCTATCGAGGACGCGGAGGCGGAAGACCTCCTGCTGCAGAAGGAGTCCACTTTCTTCGCAATCGGCGAGCTCGACTCCGACTACGATATGGGGAATCTCTCCTCGAAGGACTATGACGAGCTAAGGCGGAAGTACGAGCAGAAAGCGGTGTCCATCATGAAGGACGTCGATGACTTGCAGAGGAGGCAAGACGACGAGATCGAACAAGAGGTCCTGAAATTGCGAGGCCGGACCTCCCCTTCTCGACGGCAGGCAGGGCCGACATGCGCGGGCTGCGGTGTCAGGCTCAACCCTGCGAACAGCTTCTGCCCTGAGTGCGGGGCTGCTGCCAACCTGACCTGCCCCAACTGTGGAGCAGCAGCAGAAGCTGACCAGCGATTCTGCGCCGAATGCGGCACAGGCCTGGAGAGAGGATAGAGAAGGTCGTGTCCAGGAAGAAGAAACTCATTATCGTCGGATTGGCAGCCACAGTTGTGATAGCCGTCGGCATCGGGGCATATGTGTCGTTTGGGCACAGCGGCGAACGTCCCCTTTCGATTGCCAAGCTGAAGGCTCAGGGTGATTCCGTCTTCGGCCAAGTCGTTCAGGTGGAAGGGGAAGTGGAATCCACATCCATCCAATGGGACGGGCAGGAACAGGTTCTGAGATTCGCGCTCCAGGATGGCGAGGAATCGCTCGATGTCATCTACCTCGGAGTAGCCCCCGACAGTTTCGAGCCGGGCGCCAATGTCGTTCTGCAAGGAATGTATACACAGAGTGGCCCGTTCGAAGCGGAAAGTATCGCGTCAGGGGAATCAGTGTTGTGCAGTGTCTGCCACTAACGTCAGCTGGATGGGACGGATGATTCGCGGTTTCGTCTGGCAAGCCTTGGCGTGTTCAAGGCTACACCGCCAGTGATTGGCTCGGCAACTTTCCACGCGCCATCGCTGCACCTCTGCCCCTCGTTACACCTGGATTCTCAAGCCTTGGGCACGGAATCGCCGTTGACAGAATTGCAGTGCGGCCATAGGCAGAGAACTGCCAGGAATAGCCCAAACGAGACGAACCCAAAGACGCAAACGAAGGTGGAAATGGTGCAGAGCGGAACTAGGATCGAAAGGATAATGAGTCTAAGCAAGGAGGGGAAGAGCCCTTCTGCGATAGCCACGGAGGTCAAATGTAGCAGGCAGTACGTGCATCAAGCGCTGCACGGCAAGACGAAAACGGAGCCGAAGACGGCCCCAAGGAAGCCGGAGTATGAAGAGCTGCTGACTGTATCCGAAGCGGCCCGGTTCCTGAGGGTCACGGCAAACACGATGCGGAGGTGGGGTGAGAGCGGCGTAAAAGACTCGTACCGGATTGGGCCAAGGAAAGACAGGAGATTCAAGATGACTGAGGTGTTGGACTATCTCGGCAGTTGCAAGGTTAACAGGGGGCATGAATGAACGGCATCGTGATCGACATCGATCCAGTCATCTTCCGCGTGGGAAGTCTTAGTGTTGGCTGGTACGGCCTGGCAATCGCTCTGGCTATATTGGCCGGGATCCTGATAGCTGTCAGAGAGGGCAAGCGCAAGGGGATCGCCAAGGATGATGTCTATCTTATCGCCTTGTGGGGGATAGCTGCAGCTGTGGTTGGGGCAAGGCTTTTCCACGTTATGGAGAATCTCGATTACTACGGGTCCAGACCGGGGGCCATCTTCGCGCTCCAACAGGGAGGGCTGGCTATCTGGGGAGCGATAGTGGGGGGTACGCTCGCGGTGGCGATATACGCCAAGCGCAGAGGCCTGCCACTGGCACGCATCGCCGACGGGGCAGTGCCCGCGCTCCTCGTTGGCCAGATCATCGGGCGGATAGGCTGCATCGTAAACGGCGACGCCTACGGAGACGCCACAAGTCTACCCTGGGGATTCATCTACTCCCATCCCGGGTCTTCGATCCCTCGGGACTTGCTGAATGTGCCCACTCACCCCTACCCGGTCTACGAGATGATCTGGAACCTGTCTATCCTGCTATTGCTATGGACCGTCCGGAAGCGCCTCAAGACGAACGGCCTGCTGTTCGTCAGCTATGTGCTTCTTTACTCCGTGGGGCGCTTTTTCCTCACATTCGTTCGGCTGGAAAAGACCTGGTTCTGGGGTATCCAGGAAGCTCAAGTGATTGCCCTGATCGCATTCGTCGCGTCAGGCCTGATGATGGTGTATCTGCTCCGCAAGAAGGGAACTCCCACAAGTCAGAAGCCGTTGACAGAAGTTCATGGCAGCTAGTCAAAGGAGTCGAACGGTGGCCGCAGGGAGACTTGGCGCCCACAGCTTGTTGAGACAGGCATCCAGCTTCCACGCGTCTCGAATGGATCTAAGCGGCACCGAATCCGGAAAACGCATCTAAGGCGTGGGCCAGTGGATGGTCTTTGGCGGTACGTGCATGCTGGTGTCATGGGGAGCGCTCATCGCCTTGGTTGTCTGGGGCCTCAAGAAGCTGAGGAAGCACGGTCACTCCAGCCTCCGCTGCCCGCACTGCTGAAGCGAACACGCTATGGGGCCACCGATGCTTCAGGACGCTGTCACAGTAAGACTCGCTACGCCGCGCGCAGAACCCATGGTGGCCGTTATGACAACCAAGCCCGCGGACATGCCAATGGCCTGCCCACTCGAAGCGATCGTTGCCACAGACGGATTGCTGCTCCTCCAGGTCACAGTATTCGTGACGTCGGCAGTGCTTCCATCCGAGTAGGTGGCCACCGCCTGGAACCGTTGCGCCCGCCTCGTTCCCATCGAAGCGCTGGCTGGCGTCACCAGCATCGACCGAACGGTGTTGGGAACAAAGTAAGCTGTGACGCTCCTGCTCGACTCCATATTGAGAGTAGTGGATATGCTCGTGCCTGAGGCATCGCCACTCCAGTAGTCGAACACGTAGCCCGTAGCTGGCACAGCAGTGAGAACCGCCTCAGTGCCTGCGGCCAAATTGCTTCCGGGATGGGTCACAGTACCCGACCCGAAAGGGCTGACGGATATCGTGAGGCTATAGAACTGCGATGGTGAGCTGACTGGCAATCCGCTACCGGGTGTGGATGTGGGCGTCCCTCCACTTGTCGGAGCCGGCGTCGGTTCCGCAATCGCCGCTAGCGTTGGTGTCGCCGCTGACTCGCTGGAGCCGCAGCCGGCCAAGCCCGCTGCTGCTACGGCCATGACAATAATGCAGATCAGCGCCCCATACAGATGTTTCCAAGGCCGATGCCCTTTTGCCTGTCTCATGCGGTGCCCCTCTCCTCCTTGCCTGGAATCTAGCGCCTGAACCCGCATTCGTTACGGCCAAGCCGACCTCACGGTGCTGACTCCTCTTCCCAAGAACGCTGCCTAGCCGCGCCCTCTTCGAGAAATGACATAGAAGGGATCTTCAGCTTCCCGAACTCTTTCCATGAACTGTTCTAGATCCCTCACGCTGAAGTAGACGTAGTACGGCGATACTGCTACCCGCGATGAGCCGACCTCCCGGTCCGTGTAGTAGCCATACTTGTCAATGCGGCCCTGAAGTGTCGGTACCGCCAGCTCCAGATAGTGCGAAACATTGGTCTGCTCGACATAGTTGTCGGCCAGTTGGTCGAACGGGCCATCATAGTAGTTGTTCACCGTGGCATTGTCGCCGTGGACAGCCGCGAGCACTCTTCTGTCACTGTGCTCGCGGTCGACCAGAAAGACAAACCCGCTGCGCCGGCCCACCAACAGGTCCTCTCCCAGAGGTTCGAGTATGTCCGGGATCGACTCTTCCTCATTCAGCACCCAGAAGAGATAGTTGGTCCGCTCGTTGAACAGCAGGAAGAACTGATACCCGGATTCGTCGAACGTCCTCATCACAGATACCTCGTCCTCTCCTAACTCAAAGAGATTGGGCTGCTCCTGAGACAGTTCGTGTAAATGGAAGGTCACCTCTCTCCCGTCGTATCGCACGACGAAAGTAAACGGGTCCACCTCGTCGATCAGCAGACCGTCCGCCACGGTGAAGAACTTCGACCTCTTTATGCGGGGATCACTAACGAATTGCGACTCTTTGTACTCGAAGTAGGCAAAGG
Organism: Dehalococcoidia bacterium; assembly: GCA_036446335.1. GTDB lineage: Bacteria > Chloroflexota > Dehalococcoidia > SZUA-161 > SZUA-161 > JAZFSU01. The sequence goes on from JAZFSU010000361.1 coordinate 7,397, forward strand.
AGAGCACTCCCTTCTCCCGCCTCCCCGCTGCAAGACGGATGTTCCCCCAGATTTGACGCTGGTCTACGTACATCTTGAAGTAATAGTAGTTCTCGGACGGATAGATCACCACCTCGTCCGGGAGCCTGGAGAACACGTGCCAGAACACCTCATCGACGTCGTCCAGGTCGAGGGAGTCCGTCAATAGCCCCTCCACCCATTTCTGGTTGAAGAGCAGGTAGCTGTCAGTACCCTCGGAAGTGACAGCATTCCCCGGCGCAATATCTGTCGTGCCATTCGGCTCACCGGTTGTCGACGCGGCGCTGTCCGCCACTGGAGATGATTGCCCTAGCCACACAATAGCGAGGGCCGATACAGCCAGCAGTATGCCGGCAGCCGACCAGAAGGTAGTGGCTCGGCGCCGGCTTGGCCCCAATCCGCGGAAGTTCTTGCCCTTTAGAATGCCCTTGGTCATCACACTCAACCCTCACCTGCCGATTTTGCCTTGCTCTATATGCCACTCGCCCGTTGTTCGAACACAACACGTGGCCCGCACCCAGCCTCCATGGCCATCATTCGCGCGGGCCGCAAGATCACTCAGTTCCCTTGGGCCTTCTCCGCTAGAACCGCGTGTCCCCAAACTCTGAAAAGATATCAATGTGAGAAGCGTCTCCGTGCTCCGAGAATACGTCGGAATGGGAGGCGTCCCCATGTTCCGAGTATACGTCAGAATGGGAGGCATCTCCGTGCTCTGAGAACACGTCCGAGTGAGACGCATCCCCGTGCTCAGAGTAGATGCCAAGGTGCGAGGCATCGCCGTGCTCCGAGAATACGTCCGAGTGCGATACGTCCCCGTGCTCCGAGTAAATGTCCAGATGGGACGCATCACCATGTTCCGAGAACACATCGGAGTGAGATACGTCTCCATGCTCTGAGTAAATGTCCAGATGGGACGCGTCCCCGTGCTCCGAGAATACGTCGGAGTGCGATATGTCCCCGTGCTCCGAGTAAATGTCCAGATGGGACGCATCTCCGTGCTCCGAGAATACGTCAGAGTGAGAAGCATCACCATGGTTCGAGAAAACATCCGAGTGCGACGCATCACCGTGCTCCGAGAACACGTCAGAGTGCGAAGCGTCTCCGTGCTCTGAGAATATGTCGGAGTGGGAAGCGTCGCCATGCTCTGAAAATACGTCCGAGTGCGAGGCGTCTCCGTGCTCAGAGAATATGTCTAAATGGGACGCATCTCCGTGCTCCGAGAATACGTCAGAGTGCGAAGCGTCTCCGTGCTCTGAGAATATGTCTAAATGGGACGCATCTCCGTGCTCCGAGA
>JAZFSU010000362.1:0-4709 GCA_036446335.1 Dehalococcoidia bacterium
GTCTTCACCGGCGCCGTCCACGACCCTGAGCTGGTCAGGATGGCTCGGGATGTGGCTGCAAGCCACGACTGGCCACTGGCGGTCAAGGCGATCCCGGTGGGAGCGAGTGACGCCTCGGCTTTCTCCTTGAAAGGAATTCCCTCGATATGCCTGCTTGGCCAGGATATCTCCAGCGTCGTGCCGAACTACCACACCAGGAACGACACCCTGGAGTACATCCGGCCTGAGTCCCTTTCGGTTGCGCTTCAGGTGGTCATCGACATGATCGAGCGGATCGACCGGATGTAGGCGGGACGGATGTCGACCAAGTCTATGTGGAAGCGCCAAGATCAAGGGGCAGGTTGCCCCCTGTCACCCAGGCTCCGGGCTGGTCTGCAACGTAGCCATCTATCACGAAGGTTATGGTCGTTCCTTCAGAGTAGAAGACTTCCGCAGGCGCTGTTACCATCAGGACATAGGTTGAAGCGCCATATTCCGACGGTGTGGTGGTATTGTAGGTGTTGCCTTCAATTATCGCGGATACCTGAGTCCCGTCGGCCACATCGGCTCCATCCAACGCCACCTTGCCGTAGAAACGGGACGGCAGCTGCCCGGCGGCGGTCGACGTTGGCGTTGGCCCTATGCCCACAACATTCACGGTCCCTCCGGCCAGCTGAAGGGGGCCGATTTCCTTGCCCGACGCATCGCTTAGCGACACGTTTGACAGCGATATCTCAGTCTGGTCTCCGGTGGACCCGATCACTCGGAAATGGATCTCAGCCAGATAGCCTGATCCGTTCGCTCCGCCGATCTTCGGAATGCTGCCTGTCACTCTTATCGCCCTGGTGCCTTCGGCCGGCGCAATGAATTTCCATCGGTCGACAGGTGTCGTGGTGACTCCGATCACCCCGGATGTCACCCCTCTCGGTTCGCCCTCCGCCACATTTAGATCGATCACCTCCGGACTGTAGCTGATGTCGAATCTGTAGGAGTCGAGGGCCGTCACGCCGGTCACGTTTACTCTGGCAACGACCTCGGCTCCCGCGTCAGCCTGAGAATGAACGTCGATCATGACCGTCACAGGGGTGGGTGTGGGAGCCGGGGTCGGGGACGAAGTTGGCGGTGGAGTTGGCGTCGGCGTCACTTCACTCCCGCCGCAACCAATGCCAACACTCAGAATCAAGAGAAGAGAAATAAGGAGCACTGCTGCTCTTGCCATCGTTCCTCCTTCGCACCGCCGGGCCTCTCTTGCGCGGAGATCCCCGGTGCACAGTCTGGGGTTGCGGCGATTGCACAATGAGCCGGGCGACCGCTGCTGGCCCTCGAGTCGCGCCACAACACTATATCATTGGGGTTCAACTTCACGACGTTCCACTGTCGTGACCGCAACAACATCGTCACTTGCTGGCGAGGTAGTGTACTTGGGCGCTTATGATCTTTGACGTGACATGCCCTTTCTCGCGGAACCCATCGAGCCATCGCTGGATCTCTCGAAAAGACTCGACAGACCCACCGGAAGATTCGCGGTGGGCGCTCTTCTCTTCCTCGGTATAGACGAATCCGTATATGTCCATAACGCTGTGGGGTTTGTCCGGGTTGGCCCTCAGAAGCTCCAATGCCTTTCTCGGTTTCTCATCAAGGCCGGCTTCGTAGTCGTCGTTCGATGTGGCCATGCTTTACCTCCTCCGATGCGGACATTATATCATCTGCGACAAGACAGTCCACAGTGACTGCCCCTGGTGCCGAAAGCTGGGGGGCGGCTCATTCTCCCGATCTTGGGAATGTCTGCCATGGTGTCTGAGGTGATGCCGCTGAAGATGTGAAGATTGTCTATTGGCGTGGTCCGGTGATGAGTGATGAAGTAGCTCCAGTCAAAGCATGAGCAGAGGCCAGAGCCCCGTCCTAGGCTTCTCTTTCGCCTTGATCGCCTCGTGTGGTACAATATCGTGGTGGACTGTCGCGGCTTGAAGATTGTCACTACACTGTGGCTCTGTTGAGCGGGGGAGAACATTGACTGAGCAGCAATACGATTTCGGGCATTTCCTTGGCCTCGTCTCCCACAAGAGCCGTGATGAAATGGTGCGTATGGCTGAGGCGGAGGCCGAGAGAGTCAAACAGCTCCTTCATCCGCGAAAGGGTGAAAGGGGCGTCGGCAAGCAATCGGAGTATCTGATCCACCACTACGGCACGCTTCTCGGGGGGTTCATATTCTTCCTGAAGGCGGGCTCCAAGCACGGTATCAAGCCTGCCGGAGCATCAGAGGCGGAGTTCCAGTCCTTCAAACCGGTCATTGAGGAACTGGTTGAGAAGAGGGAGCTGCCGCCGACCGCCCTGGAGGCGTTCTACTCGTAGGTTCAGGACAGTAGGGAAGGCCAGTTTCGAGGCCCCGGGCACTTGCCTGGGGCTTTTCTTGTCGCTGACGCAGAGGCTTTCAGTGGAGATTCCGGGAAACTTCCAGGTTAACCCTATTCTCTCCACGTGATACAATGCCATCATGGGAGCGCCACCACGCAAGTTCCAGATCGGTGACCGTGCCGTACCTCTCAGAGGCCTGTACAGAGGGGACGTTGGCACCGTGATCGACACAAAGACCATCTACGTACGGAATGCCAAGAATCCCGAGAAGCCTCTGCCCAAAGTCCGGTACACTGTGAGACTGGACAGCAACGTTGTCCGCAAGTACTTCAGCGTGGAACTGGAACACCCCTGAAGCTTCCAGATCGAAGCCCTGGGCACTTGCCTGGGGCTTCTTTTTGTACTTGACAACAGAGACAAATTCAAGGGCTTCCCATACACCTCTCTTGTGTGTATAATCTGTGCACCTTGTGGTGAAGGGCGGCAGGTCCATTCTACAAGGGGATTACGCTGACAGAAACCGGGATATTCCAGGAAGCCTTTGAGGATGTGCCCGATTTGTGCGCAGCCCAAAGGGAAACTGAATATGAGCGACGGAGGGTCAAGGCAGTGGAATATGTAATTCAAACTGAAGAACTCGGCAAAATATACGGCAAGAGTTTTGCTGCGCTGGATGGGGTTTCCCTACAGATAAAGCGGGGTGAAGTCGTTGGGTACGTTGGGCGAAATGGCTCAGGAAAGACCACTACTATCAAGATACTGGCTGGCCTGATGAAGCCCAGCTCGGGACGTGCTTTTGTGAATGGCGTTGATGTAGTGGCAAAGCGGAGAGAGGCTATGCGGACTATGGGGGCACTGATCGAGGTGCCCGGGATTTACGATTACCTGACTCCTCACGAGATGCTGACCTACTTCGGCAAGGTCTATAGAATGAGCAATGATGACATAGACCGCAGAATCAAGGAGACATTGGAGTGGGTCAAACTGTCAGACTGGGAGCACAAGAAGATAGGTACATTCAGCACGGGCATGGAGCGGAGGCTCGCCCTGGCTAGAACCGTGCTGCACAAACCCGACATCTTGATCCTTGACGAGCCAGTCCTTGGATTGGATCCGGAGGGGATCAGGGATGTAAGGCAATTGATACGGCAGTTCAGAACCGAAGGCATGGCCGTTTTCCTGAGTTCGCACCTCCTGTCGGAGATAGCCGAAATATGCGATACAGTGATCTTCCTGAGTAAGGGCAAGGTTGTCTCGTCAGATTCCATTGAACATATCGAGCGAAGCGTTGAGCACGCGGTGCTGCAGGTGAAGTTCCTCAAGCCGCTGTCTGAGGAGGAGATTGAAAAGCTGAGGACAGTTGAGCCGATAAAGAGCTCAGACGTGACTGATAGTACCGCTCTGCTGCACTACGATGGGAAACCAGAGTCAAGCGTTGGAATACTGAGAGATCTCGTGTCTTTGAATTTCGAAGTGGTTTCGTACAGTGTAACGAAGGGAGTACTGGAAGACTACTATTTGTCCGTCACGGGTGACGAGAAAGGGGTCAACTAGATGGAAATGCCGAGGGACAGTATTAGGAACGACTTCTTCGACACTTACCTGTCATTCAGATTTGAATTACTGAGGCACTGGAAGCGCAGGAGGCTTCTCATAATTGCAGTACTGGCGGTTTTCGTTCCATTGCTCTTTTATGCCTATACTCCGGACGAAGCAGTGATGTTTGCCGCCAACTCCCTCGACGTTGTGAGAGTGCTGGGAGCAATCGTAGCGGCTTTTCTTGCCGGGGATGCAGTGTGCGGTGAGTTTGAACGTAAGACAGGCCTCGTGTTGTTCCCGACACCTCAAAGACGGTTTTCAATCTTCTTTGGCAAGTATATTGCTGCGCTGTTGCCTACCCTGCTTGCGGGTGCGCTCTATTTCGTCATCCTGACGCTTCAGATAGCACAACTCTATGGGTGGGGAGAGATTCCGGTAGAATTGTGGAAATCGTTCCTGGTAACCATGCTCACTGCTACCGCCGCGGTGAGCGTAATATTCTTCTTCAGCGGCCTTCTAAAGCGCGCCGTTGCTGCTATTGTAATGGGCTTCATGTTTCTCTGGATGTTTTCGTTTCTCCTCGAGGGGATCTTGATGCGCGTCGGCCAGGAACCCTGGTTCCTCATCAGCTACTCATCACGTCTGATTGTTGAGGAACTGGGTGTCTTGAGTGAACTGCCTTTCAATCCTGAAGAGCATGGGGACTGGGCTATACAGTTTACGTTTAGCCCCGATCTTGGGGTGAGTATAGCAGTACTGGTGGCCTACACAATTGCAGGTCTTGCAGGCGGCATGGTTCTGGCACTCAGGAGGGAGCAGTGACCCTCTTTCGTCCA